>JBFGLK010000123.1:0-7902 GCA_041576195.1 Promineifilaceae bacterium (SeqCode) | reverse complement strand
GCTGTCGGCCGAGGGCGCGACGTTCGAGAATCTCGATCACGATTTCCCGCAGCGCATCATCTACTTCCGTCCGGAGCGCGGGACGCTCCGCGTGCGGATCGAGGGTCAGACGGATCGCGAGCTTCGCGGCGTCGATTTCCGCTTCGTCGAGATCGACTGCGAGACCGGCGGAGGCGTTCCCGCGCGCTGACCCGACGAGGACCGCACGGCCGGAACCGGCGGCGCCGGAGTCCGACCCCGTCATCCAGGCCAGCCTGTACAACATCATGGGTGGTAGCGCCTGGTTCCAGGGGAACCTCGTCGAGGCGGCCGGATTCGTGGAGAAGAGCTTGCGGCTTTACGTCGGCGTCGGCTACGACCTCGGCGTGGCGAAAGCGCACACCAACCTGGCCACCCTCTACTTCCGGCGTGGCGACTGGCGCTCCGCGGCCGCCAGCCTGGAAGAAGCGCAGCAGGTCCTCGAACGCATCGGCGACATTCAAAACCAGGCGCTCGTCCTGGCCAACCTGGGCTGGACACGCACGGCCATGGGCGACCACGATGCCGCCCGCGAGGCCCTCCACGCCAGCCTGTTGCTGCGCGAAGAGCTCCAGGACAGCTACGGCATTGCCCATACCAGCGTCACGCTGGGCCAGCTGGCGATCATTGAAGGGCGCTGGCAGGATGCGGCGCGCTTTTCTCAGACGGCGCTGGACCTGGCCGAAGGCATCGGCAACCAGGAGTTTCAGATCTACGCGCTGGAGTGCCTGGCGCAGGTGACGGCCCGCGCGGGTGACCTGCCGCGCGGGCTCGAGCTGGCGCAGAAGGCGCTCGACCTGGCCCGCAGCAACGGGCTGGTGGACATCGAGGCCGGCTGTCTGCGCACGCTTGGTCGGCTGCACGTCGAGGCCGAGCAGTACGACCAGGCGGAGTCGTTCCTTCGCGAGTCCGAGCGCCTGTGCGCCGACCAGGACGATCAGTATCGACGCGGGCAGGCGCTGCTGGACCTGGGGCTCATGTGCCAGCAGCGCCGGGACACGCCGCGCGCCGCGGACGACCGTGGAGACACCTACCTGAAGCAGGCGCGGGACATCTTCGCCGCACTCGGCGCCAGACACGATCACCGGCTGGCGACCGACGCGCTAAGGCGGTGGCAACGTGAATAGCCGGAACAAAGCGGATCTCACAACCGGCCAGATCGCCGGGATCGAGGCGCCGGCGGGCGAGCACCGCCGGGCCGCCGTGGTCTGGCTGCTCCTGGAAGCGCCGCCGGCGATCGACGAGGAGCTCGCCTTCGAGGCGTTCTCCCTCATCCATGCGGTCATCGGCGAAGCGGTGGACCGGCACGATGGGCGGACGCTGCGGCGCCCGGACGGCTTCACCATCCTGATCGGCATCCCTCGAGCGCACGAGGACGACCCGGTCCGCGCCATACAGACCGCGTACACGGTCCAACGCGAGCTGCAGGCGCTCGCCAATCATGGGCGGATTCCCCACGCGTTCCGGCTGGGCGCCAGCTATGGTCCACTCGTCGCCGGCGACATCAACACGATCTACCACGAAGAAGTCGTCGTCACCGGGGCCACGGTGGGCCGGGCCAGCGGGCTCGCCGAGATGGCGCCGGCCGGCGAGATCTGGGTCGACCAGGCGGTGGCCGCCGCCGCCAGCCACATCTGCCAGTTCGAGGCGGTGGACACCGGCTCTCGCATCGCGAACACGAGCCTCACGCCACACCGCATCCTTTCGGTGCGCGAGCAGCCTCACCCGGAGCGCGGCCTGCCCCACCGCCAGTCTGAGATGGTCGGCCGCGACCACGCCCTGCAGATGATGCAACAACTGGCGGAGCAGCTGCCACGCGGCCAGGGGGGCTTCATCTGGATCCAGGGCGATGCCGGCATCGGCAAGAGCCGCCTGATGCGCGAGTTCGGCGGCCGGCTGGCCGACCAGGTCCAGCTCTGGGGAGGGCGCTGCTCCGCGCAGCATAGCGGCATCCCGTATGCCCTCTTTAGCGATCTCATGATCCAGGCGTGCGGTATCCGGGCCAGCGACAGCGGCGCCGTGGTCGTGCGGCGCATTGACGAGACCCTGGCTCGCTGGCCAGAGGAGGCGCGCAACGCGCGGCCATTCGTCGAGCTCATGTTGGGCGTGTCGCCGAGCGGCCAGGCGGGCGCCCGCCTGGCAGACCTGACGCCCGAGCAGCTGCGCCAGCAGACGTTCCTGGCCTGGCGCGTCATCCTGACGCAGCTGGCCGCCCAGGCGCCGCTCGTCCTCTTGCTGGATGACATCCAGTGGGTGGATCCCATGTCGTCCCAGCTGCTCCTGTTTCTCTCCGGGCTGGTGACGGCACACGCCGTGCTGATCACAGTGACCGAGCGGACGACCTACCGCGAGAGCACGCACGCGCTCTTGCGACGCGTCCAGCAGCTGCAGCCCGACCACACGTTGCACCTGCCCCTGCTGCCGCTGATCAAGTCAGACGCCCAGCGATTGCTCGACAACCTCCTGGCCGGCGCCAGCCTGCCGGCAGCCACCGTCGACGCCATCTTGCAGCGCAGTGCCGGCAATCCATACTATCTGGAAGAGTTCGTGCGCACGCTCCTGACAGAGGGCATCCTGCGCATGGAGGGCAACCAGTGGACGATCGACGCCAAGCTGGCGCCGGAGGGCCTTCCGCTTCCCTCCTCGCTGGAATCCCTGTTCCGCAGCCGTATCGATCCACTTTCGGCCCTGCAGAAGCTGTTCCTGCAGTATGGCGCCACGCTCGGCCCATCCTTCGACGCCGCCTTCGCCAGCCGCCTGAGCGGTTGCCCGCTGAATCTGGCCCACCTGGAGCAGCTCCAGGAGCTCGGCCTGCTTGCCCCGGCGGAGGGGCCCGGGATGTGGCGCTTTGGGCACGTCCTGATTGAAAGCGTCGTCTACGAGACGATGCTGCGCGCCCGGCGGCGCCAACTGCATAGCCACGTGGCGCTAAGCCTCGAGGAGCAATGGGCCGACGACGCGGAAGCCCACGCCGAGACGCTGGCCTATCACTACCTGCGCACCGATGAATCGTCCAGGGCCCTGCACTACACGCTCGTCGCCGGGGAGCGAGCCGTCGCGCGCGACGCCCATCAAGAGGCGCTCTCCTACTTCGAGACGGCCGTGGAGCTGATGGGCCAGCTCGCCAAGGTGGCTCCGATGCTGCGCTGGCGGGTCATCTGCGGCGCCGGGGATGTGCAACGCATGTTGGGCAAGTTCGCCGCGGCGACGGCCATCCTGCAGACGGGCAAGTCCCTGTTGAGCGCCGATGAGCTTTCGCCCGCCCAACGCGCCGGCCTCACCTGGCGGCTTGGCGACGCGGCCCAGAAGCAGGGCGATCTGCCCGCCGCGCAGGCCTACTATGAAGACGCCCTCCAGTTTCTGGAAGGGGCGCGGGAGGCCGGCGCCCTGGTGGCGGCCACCCACGCCTGGAGCGGCATCGCCTGGAATCACTTCATCAACGGAGAGCTCGATCAGGCGGTGAGCGCCGGCGAGGAGAGCCTCCTTTGCGCCCGCCAGGCCGGCGACTTAAACCAGATCGCCGCCGCTTCCAACGTTCTCGGGGGCATCTACTACCGGCTCGGCGATCTGGAAAAGGCATTGCACCACACCGATCAGGCCCGGGGCATCTACGAGACGATTGGCTACACCGCGGGCGTGGCCAAGACGCTTAACAACCTGGGCATCCTGAGCATTCCCGGCGGCGCCTGGAACGAAGCCCAGACCTACTTCGAACAGAGCCTGGCGATTCGCACCCGCATCGGCGACGCCGAGGGAATGGTCATCGCCTACAACAACCTGGGCGCCCTGGGCTTTGATCGCGGCGAACTGGAGCGGGCCTCCAACTACTTCCAGCAATCGCTTGCCCTGGCCGGCCCTCTGAAGATGGCCTACCACGTCATCAGCGCCAAGTGCACCCTGGCCCAGGTCCTGCTCGCCCAGGGCCGACTCGACGAGGCCCGGATCATGATCGACGAGAGCCTGCTCGCGGCGCAGGAGACCGGGGCGCAGGACTTGCTGCCCGAGGTACACCGGGCCCGTGCCGAAATCCTTCTGGCCGACAACCGACCGGACCTGGCCCTGCGCGCCGGTCACCAGTCGGTCGCGCTGGCCACGGCCAACGGCAATTCGGAGCAGGCGGCGATCGCCTGGCGCGTTATCTCGCAGATCGCACTGTCCATCGGGCAGACCGAAGAGGCGAACTCCGCGATCAAGGAGGCCAGGGTAACCACGGGGAGCCGAATCAGCGAGCTGGAGGCCGGGCGCATCGTGCAGCAGGAGGGACAGCTGCTTCTTCGGGCCGGCCAGGCCCGCCACGCCGTGCGCAAGCTAACCGCTGCCCAGGGCACGTTCAGCCGCCTCGGCGCGGCGCGGGACCTGGACCAGGTGGACAGGCTTCTTAGCGCTGTTGACGGCAACGCAAGCCCCTAGACGCGCCCCGCGGATCCTTTAGCACCGATCGCAAAAACGGCCCTTTCTCCAGGCACGAGAGCTTGGCCGTTATCCGGTGCCGCCGCTCAGGCATCGGAACAGAATGAGTTCGGCACCCTCGTCACAACCCGCTTCCCGACCACCAGTACCAGAGTCCTAGGGGGAGTCGGTCGCCTTAACGGAGACCGTAACGAAGCTGGGCCAACATGGGGACCATAGCGACACGCGCGCTGGAATCGACCGGGACGTCCGCCAGCAGATGCCTGGTGACGAATGCCAGCACTACGACACGGCAAAGAAATGAGGGCAATTACAGGGTCGTTCGCCAGTCTCCGCAAGGTCATCCACCTGCTTCTCCTGGCGGCACTTATCGTGCCGCCGTTTTCGCTTTCTCGGGGTGCCCCACATGCCTACGTCGATCCGGGACTGAACGGGCAGGGGCGCCTCTCGGTGATCGTGAGCGGCGATGACGTCGAGGCGGTGGCGGGCGCGGTGCGGCGCGCCGGCGGCCAGGTGACCAGCCGCCTCTGGCTCATCGACGCCGTCGGGGCGGTCGTGCCGGCAGGCCGGCTTCCCGTTCTGGCCAGCCAGCCGGGCGTCCAGACGATCGTGCGCAACGTCGGCGTCACGGCGGCAGACCTAGCCCCGGGCTGGATCACCGCGCGAAAACAGAAGCAGCTCGCCTTCTTCGCACCGGAAGGCACCAAGACACAGGCGGTGGCTCTATCCGACGATACCCTGGTGGTCGTCGGTGAAGATGGGTATGCGGCTCGCGTCGACGCCTATGGCCACGTTCTGTGGGAGTTGACCGACCTGGCATTTGCCAACCGCGAGATGACGCCCGTCGTAGGAGTTGACGATTCCGTCTATTTCGTGGCGGAACAGCCGGGCAACGTCGGGACCAGCGTCGTCCTGGCCATAAACGCTGGCGATGGCAGCTTGCTCTGGACCTACGCCCGGCCCAGTCTGGTAGATGGCCTGGCCCTCAGCCCGAACGGCCAATACGTCTACGCCCTCGGCGCGCTGAATCATGTCGAGCTCTCCGTCCTCGATGCCGGCAGCGGCCAGGAGCTGGCCCTGGTGACGCCTCCGACGAGTGCGCCCGGCCTCATTGACCTCCCGCCCCTGGTTGCACCCGACGGTATGGTGTACGTGCAAACAAGCGGCAACGAGCCCGGGGCGCAGAACAGCTCAGCCCACGTGTTGGGCCTGGACCCGGCCTCCTTCCTCCTGAATCCGCTGGTCGCGCAGTGGACGCACGTGGTCAGCGGTGGGAACAAGAGTCGATTGAGCCAACCACCCGTTATCGCCGGCAACCGACTCCTGATCACGTCGGGAAGCCAGAAGCGTATCTTCGCGCTTGACCGGTCGACGGGCAGCCTGGAGCAGATCTACGCCTTGCCGCAGAAGCCGTCGTTCGCCCCATCCCTGGGTCTCGATGGCACGCTCTTTGTGGCCGCCGATCGCTACCTCTACGCCCTCAATCCGGACGGATCCATCCGCTTTAGCCTCTTCTATGAACCATTCATGGCACCCCCGGCGCCGGGCTCGGCAGGAGTCCTATACGCGGGATCGCGAGACCAGCTATTGGCGCTCAATGATCAGTCGGGGACCATCCTGTGGCAAGTGACGCTCGACGGCGAGATCCACCACCGCCCGCAGCTGATCGACGGTCAGATATTGGCCGGCAGCAACGGCGGGGACTTCGTTATTGCCAGCCCAGACGGTCAAGTTACGACACGACTGCGTCTGGACGGTGAGTTCGCCGCCTTCGTCGATCTCGATCGACCCGATGGCAGTCTCGTTATTCAGAGCGGCGACAGGACCACGTACCGGGTGGAGGCGATGCCATCAGTCTGGGATGCCGGCATGATCGACGTGCAGCCCACGACGACTAAGGACGAGTGGGAGATCGTCAACACGCTGACGCTGGACACGGGCGCCGACATTGTGCACGAAACTGAACTCATGCTGCCGGACGATCAGGGTCAGCTTGTGCCCACGCGGCTGAACGGGGCAGGTGTTGGCATCGCCATCCTCGACAGCGGCGTCTATCTTGACAGCCGGGTGCGTAACCTGCTGAGCAGTCCTGTCTACGAAACCACCGTGCGGGATCAGTTTCGGGGTCAGTATGATTTCGTCGGGGACGGGCTGAATCCCGAGCAGTGCCCAACGACGGGCAGCTCCAACTACAACGACACGTACGGATACTGCTATTACACGCCGGAGAAGAGCCAGGATGACTATGGACACGGCTCCCACGTGGCCGGCATCATCTGGAGCCAGATCACGGACTACTCCACAGGCGTGGCGATGGGCATCGCCCCACGGGCGGATCTAATCAGCGTCCGCGTGCTGGACGAGACGGGCAGCGGCACCTATGAGGATGTCATCCAGGGCATCCAGTGGGTAATCGACAAGTGGAATGATCCTGCTCTGGAAAGCCCGATTCGCATCATGAATCTGAGCCTCAGCGCGGAGGCGTCGGTGCCCTATTTCGTCGATCCACTCAATCGAGCGGTGGAGGCGGCCTGGGCTGCCGGCATCGTCGTCGTAGCCGCAGCGGGTAATTCCGGCCCGGCGGCCGAGAGTGTTACTGTTCCTGGAAACGACCCCTACGTCATCACCGTCGGCGCCTTGGATAACGGCCGCACCCCGGGGTACTGGGCCGACGACTCGATTCCCTCCTGGTCCGCCAGCGGCCCAACCCATGACGGCTTCGTTAAGCCAGATATCGTCGCGCCTGGCACCCACATCGTCTCCTTCATGCACAACGAGCCCAACCAAGACGAAGTGGCGTACCTCGCTGCGACGCACCCCGAGTATCAATCCACGATCAGCCTCTTCCGCATGCACGGCACAAGCATGGCGACGGCGGTCGCCTCTGGCGTGGTCGCCCTGATGCTCCAGGCGCATCCCGACTTTACCCCGGACGAAGTGAAACTTCGCCTGATGGCCAGTGCGCGCCCCGCGCTCACCGACGGCGGCGAACCGGTCTACAACATCTTCCGCCAGGGCGCCGGTCGCGCCTGGGCGCCGGAAGCTGTACTGGGCGACTTTCCGACAGACGCACAGGCCAATACCGGCCTTGACATCGTTCAGGACCTGGCTCACGGCTGGTACCAAACGGACGAGAATGGGGAGCCCAACCTCGACGAGGATGGCTTCCCCCTTCTCGACGAGGTGCTCGCCGCCTACCATTATCAGGGGCCGGTGCAGCGCATGGCGAGCGCGGATGGCAGCACCCTGATCTACTTCATCGAGGGTGTCGACGAGTACGGCCAGACTGTCCGCGCCGGGTTGGGCCTGGCGGATGCCACCGATCGCCAGTGGATTGAATCTGAGGCGCAGGCCGGCCTGGACCTCGACTGGCTGGCTGAGGACGGCACCGTGCAACTCAGTTGGGACGGCGCCACGTGGGGCGGAGCCTTCGCCTGGGCCGGCGGCTGGATCTGGAGCGGGGCGACGAGCTGG
>JBFGLK010000122.1:0-7982 GCA_041576195.1 Promineifilaceae bacterium (SeqCode) | reverse complement strand
GCCCTCTATCAGCTGGGAATCAACGAGCTCCTGCTCCTGGCCGGCGGTGGGCTCGTCGTGGGGTTGGCGCGCCAGGCGGGCGGGGTCCGGGCCGGTCTCCTGCCGCTCTGGCCCCTGGTCGGCCTGGCGGGGCGCCTGGGCCAGCTGGCAGACGCGGGCGCCGTCTCGCTGGAGCGCCTCTTCCTCGTCTTCCTCAAGGTCGGCGCCGTGCTCTACGGCAGCGGCTACGTGCTGCTGGCCTTCCTGCGCAACGACCTGGTGTTGCGCCTGGGCTGGCTGACCGATCAGCAGCTCCTCGACGCGGTGGCCATCGGCCAGTTCACGCCCGGGCCCGTCTTCACTACGGCGACGTTCGTCGGCTACGTGCTGGCTGGCCTGCCGGGGGCGGTGCTGGCCACGGTCGGCATCTTTCTGCCGGCATTCGTCTTCGTGGCCGGCATCAACCGCATCGTGCCCGCCCTGCGCCGCCGTGCCTGGACCGCGGCCCTGCTCGACGGGGTCAATGCCGCCGCCCTGGGCCTGATGGCCGGGGTGACCTGGCAACTGGGCCGGGCGGCCCTGGTGGACTTGCCCACCGCCCTGCTGACGGCGGCCTCCGCGCTCTTGCTCTGGCGCCTCCGCCTCAACTCGGCCTGGCTGGTGCTGGGCGGGGCCGCCGCCGGCCTGCTGCTCGGGGGCGTCTAGCCCGGCCGGGGTCGCGCGACGCCGCCTTGACGCCCCGCGGCGCTGGGCGTACCCTGTTATCGAGGCACACGACGGTCGGGGCGGCCGCGTGGCCGCCTGCCGTCCCGCCTCCGGGAGCAACGCGCGATGAACCCTCTCCTCCACTGGCTGGCCGCCGGCGATGTGCGCAGCGACGGCCTGGCAAACGAGGTCGTCCGCCTCGTGCGCCAGCAGCCAGCGCTCATCTCTGACCTGATCGAGGGCCTGGACCACGAGTCCGACGCCGTTCGCGGCCACACCGCCGACGCCCTGGAGAAGATCGGGCGCGACCGGCCGGACCTCCTGGTCGGCTACCTGCCCCGGCTGCTGGCCGGCAGCCGCCAGGACCCTCGCCCCGTCGTCCGGATGCACCTGGCCATGATCTTTGGCCACCTGGCCGTCTATGAGGAACATGGCGATGCACTGGTCGACGCGCTGTTGGCCATGCTGCCCGACTCGAGCGTCTTCACCGTCAGCTGGGCGATCGTCAGCCTGTGCCTGCTGGCGCGGAGATACCCGGCGCACCGGGAGCGCATCCTGCTGCCGATCGCCGCGTTGCAGCGCCACCCTAGCGTGGCCATCCGCTCGAAGGTCGACAAGGCCATCCCCCTGCTGTCTGACGACGGCGCCGTCTTTCCCAGGGGCTGGATCAAGAGCGCGCACCTGCAGGCGCTGGGCGACCCGCGGTAAGCGGCGCGGCGATGAGGAGGAGCCCCATGAGCCGATCGCTCTCCTTTTACGATGACCGGGCGCAGGCGGAGCGCTACCATCGCCGGCAGGGGTTTGCCCCGACGCGTAAGGCGCGCATGCTTGCGGTCACCCTGGACCTGTTGACGGCGCTGGCGCCGGTGGGCGGGACGCTTCTGGAGCTGGGCGCGGGGACCGGCCATTTCACCGAGAAGGTGGTGGCCGCCGGCCACTTCCGTGAGATTGTCGTGACGGACGGCGCGGAGGCGATGCTGGCGATCGCTCGGGAGACGCTGGTGCCGGGATCGACGCGCGTGCGCTTTCGCCGGCTGGACTTTACCACGGCCTGGGCGGAGGCGTTTGCCGGCAGCGACGTCGACGCCGTGACCAGCGCGATGGCCCTGCACCACGCCGAGGACAAGCCGCGCCTCTTCCGCCAGGTCTTCGCGGTCCTTAAGCCGGGCGGGGTCTTCGTCTTCGCCGACCACATGGCGGGGACGTCCGCGGCCGTCCAGCACCTCATCGCCCGGGAGCGGGCGCTGCTCGCCCTGGGCCGGCCGGCGCGCGAGCGTCTCGAGCAGGTGCAAGCGCTGATTCGCCAGGACGAGGAGCAGCAGCAGGTCGAGGGCAATCGGTGCGAGAGCGTGGCGCGCTACGAGCGCCATCTGGCCGAGGCCGGCTTTGTCGACGTGGACTGTCTCTGGCGCGACTACTGGCTGGCCGTCTTCGTGGCGCGCAAGCGGGTTGAGGGTTAGGCAGCGCGGCCGGCCGGCACGGTCCCTGGAAGGGCGCGAAACATGACATGTGCCTATGGCGGCGCTGCCGGCAGGTGGGTATGCTTCCTTTCAACGGCGTCGCGGTCGGCAGACCCCGCAGGTTTGTCAGACCTGCGGGGTCTGAAGACCGGTGCCCCGGTCGTTGCCCCGATCGCCCACCCGCCGCAGCCACCGCCGCTCGCCCGCCGTCTCCACGCCCGGCAGGTGTGCCTCGACGAGGTCCAGCACCTCTTCGCTCAGGCGGGCCAGGCCGACCAGGGCCATCGCCGCCTCACCCTGCAAGAGCCCGCCCAGGCGCTCGACGAACCGCTCGGGCCGCCAGGCCAACCCCTCGACCACGGACGCCAGCCCCTTGAAGTCGGGGTTGTCGGTAAACGCCCAGGTCCGGTTCAGGCCCAGCAGGGCGAGCGACAGGCGCCGCCCCGCGTCCAGCAGCCCCTCATAAAGGCAGAACCAGTCCTGCGTCGCCAGCCAGCGCTGCTGGCCCAGCAGGCGCTGCCCCAGCCCCGCGAGCTGGCCGGCGACCATCTGATCGGCCAGCGCGGTCGGGTAGGCGCCCGTTTGCTCTCGCCAGCGCGCCGCCACCTCGTGCCCGGTCAGGACGATCCCGGTCTGGATGACGGAGAGGAGCTCCTGCTTCGCCAGGGCCAGATCGGCTGACGCCAGCACGTCGTGGAGCACCTGCTCGGTGCCGGCAACCGTCTCGTGCTCCAGGTCCAGCCCCAGGCGGGGGCGGGCTGCCGTGGCCGGCAGGGTCACGATCTCGATGCCCCCGTGGCGACGGGGATTGCCGGCGGCGAACCGGCGCTCGTTCGCTACAAAGCGCTCCAGCCCCCCGCCGATTGATCGCCGCAGCGCGTCCCGCTCCGCCGCTGCCGGCAGCCGGCGCCAGAATAGGCCCAGGTCGATGTCCGAGTCGGGCCGGGCGACGCCGCGCGCCGTCGAGCCGCCCAGGATGATGGCGCCCAGATCGGGATGCGCGGCGTAGACGGTCGCCACAGACCTGGCCCACACGAGACGGCGTTCGCTTGCTTCGTTCATCAATGAATGCGCAGACCCCTTGTGGGGCGATTCGCTACCCGCTTACCGATGGTGCGCCATGCTTGCCTTCAGTAAGTCAGGGACAACTTCTGGCATGAAGGGCGCGATCGGGCGCCCGGCGCCAGAATCAGGACATCTGCCTATGGCGCAGCGCCGCGAGGCGGGTATCCTCAGGCCCCGCAGGTTATGAAGATCTGCAGGGTCTAGGCGCCGCTCGCGACGCCGGCAGGTCCCATCCCCCACTACTCCAGCCGGCGCGGCGCCGGTTCGTGTCCCGCCGTCAGTTCATGCCCCGCTTGCGGCTCGCCCAACCAGGGATCGACGTGCACGATCGCCTCCGACAGGGTGGGCAGCTCGTGAAATAACGCGTGCCGCACCCGCTCGGCAATGTGATGGCTCTCCAGCGTGGTCAGCTGCGGGTCCACCGCGATGTGCGCCTCCGCCTGGAGCCGGTGCCCGACCCAACGCATCCGCAGCCGGCTCAAGGACAAAACGTCCGCCTCCCGCTCGATGACGGCCTCCGCCCGGTCCAAGATCTCCGGCTCGATGGCGTCCATCAGGCGGTGCCACACGGCCACCGTGGCGTCCCGGGTGATGAACAGGATGGCCACGCCGATCAGGAGGCCGATGATCGGGTCCGCCAGAGGGAACCCCAGCCACGATCCGCCGGCCGCCAGCAAGACGGCCAGCGAGGTCAGGCCATCCGTGCGCGCGTGCAGGCCATCGGCGACCAGGGCGGCCGAGCCGATCCGGCGCCCGGTGCGGATCTGCAGCAGGGCGACTGCTTCGTTGCCCAGAAACCCGATGATGGCGGCCGCCGCCACCCAGCCCAGGTTGCTGATCGGTTCGGGGTCGACGAACTTCCGGATGGACTCGTAGAAGATCACGCCGGCGCTCACGGCGATCGACAGCACGATGAAGATCCCGGCGACGTCCTCGGCCTTGCCGAACCCATAGGTGTAGCGTCGCGTGGCCGCCCGGCGCGCCAGGTAGAAGGCGATGAGCAGCGGGATGGAGTTCAGCCCGTCGCCGACGTTGTGCAGGGTGTCCGCCAGCAAGGCGACGCTGCCGCTCAAGGCGACGACGACGATTTGCAGCGCCGAGGTCAGGGTCAGGGCGGCCAGGGCCAGCCAGACGGTGCGCACGCCCTCCCGGTTGGCCAGGAGCGCCTGGCTGACGGCCGGCCGATCGTGGTGGTGGCTGTGCCCAGCCAGGCCAACGAGGGCCCGGATCCGCTCCCAGAGGCTGCCGGCAGCCTCATGCGCATGCTCGTCGTGCACATGTCCGTCATGCGCGTGCCCGTCGCGCTCATGCCCCTCGTGGGCGTGCCCGTCATGCGCGTGCCTGTCGCTGTCTTCCGGTCGACCCATCAGACTCCTCGACTACCTGACTGCCTCACCCGAAGCATAGCAGGAAAAACGGAGTGCGGCATAATGGGGATCGCCCCCGGCACCATCAAGAGGCCCCTCCATGAACCTGCAGCTTGCCGTCGTTACGTCAGGAGAAGACCGTCGCCGTGCCGTGCGCCCGCTCGACGGGGGCGAGGCCGTCCCCGCCTGGCGCTCCGGCCCGCTCACCAGCCTGGACGTCGCCCCCCAACCCGGGCAAGTGGTGGCCATCGACACGGCCATCAACCCGCCGGAGATCGTCCACGTCTACGACGGGGTCGACCCGGCGGCGCTCACCCCCGCGACCCGGGCCGCCCTGGAGCGGGACACCTTCCCCGCCATCCGGGCGCGCCACACCCCGCCCGAGCGACCGGCCGAGCCCGACGCGGACGCCCGCTACATGAGCTGGACCGGGCTCGCCGCCCAGGTCTGGGATCCCAGCGGCGGCAACGAGCCGCAAGACGATCACGACTATCTCCAGCGCCGGATCGAGGCCAACGGCGGGCCCGCCCTCGACGTCGGCTGCGGCACGGGCCGCCTGCTCTTGCGCTATCGCGCCGCGGGCCTGGACGTGGACGGCCTCGACCCCTCCGCCGACATGCTGGCCCTCTGCCGCGAGAAAGCGGCCGCCCAGGATCTATCGGTCAACCTCTACGAGCAGTCCATGCACGAGATGGCCCTCCCACGCCGCTACCGCACCATCTTCATCCCCTGCGGCACCTTCTGCCTGCTCATCGACCGGGATGACGCCCTCCAGGCGCTCCAACGCCTCTATGACCACCTCGAGCCCGGCGGGGAGCTGATCTTCAACCTCTTCTGGGAGATCGGCCCGGGCGGCTGGTTCTGGCGGGAGCCCGACAACCGCTGGTACCGCATGTTCTACCACACGCTCGCCAACGGCGATCTGGTCTTCCAATACATGTGGACCGATCGCGTGGACCGGGCCGAGCAGCAGTTCTTCGGCCACCGCCGCTATCGCCTGGTGCGCGACGGCCGGGTGGTCCGCGAGGAGATCTTCCCCTCCTACGAGCGCGTCTACGGCAAGTATGAGATCCAGATGATGCTGGAGCGGACCGGGTTTCGCGAGGTGATCGTCCGGGGCGACTGGACCGACGGGCCGTTCACCGCCGCCCATGGGGTGATGGTGATCCACGGGCGGCGGTGACGCGAGGCGCTAGTCGGCGCCGACCGTCACGCCCAGCGGCTCCAGGAAAGCGGCCAGACCACGGTAGTCGCCATGCGGTTCCTCCTGCACGATCTTGCCGCCCTCCACCGTGATCTTGACGTCGGCGTCGGGCCACACAATGTGCTTGCCGCTGGCTGGGATGACACCCACGCCCAGGGGCGACATGTCCAGATCGCCCGTGTGCGTCCCCTCGAAATGCCCTTGCATGATGACATAGCCATCTTCTTCGCGAAGATCCGTCAGCACGAACTGGAGGCCCGTGAAGGCGCCCAACATCATGTGGTACATGCCGATGTAGCCCTGCTTGTCGTAGAGGACGTTGCCGTCCCCGTCGACATTGCGGAAGTCATCCGCCAGGTAGGTGGCGCTCGCGGTCACATCGCCTGTCGGCACGTCGAGCCAGGCCTTCACTACGTCTGATTTGCTGGTCATATCGTTCTCCTGTTCACCCATGTGGGTTCTCTCTGCCAAACCGCGACCACGCGGGCGTGGATCGCGATACGGCGCGGTGTGGTCATGGCTCCCGGTCACAGCCTCCGTATCCAGTCGGTCAGGTCATAGAGTCCTCCATGGGCTACCGAGGGCTGGCAGGTCACACAGCCGCGCCGGCCCACCGCCGCTGAACAGCGCCCGGCGCGGTCTGTTCACCACGGGTCGGCTGCCTGGCCGCGGCCCAGGGTCGGCAAACAAAAAAGCCACCAGCAAGGCACCGGTGGCCGTGAATGATGAGCGGAGCAATGATTCAGGCTTCTGCCTGAACAGCCAGTTGTTGCTAGGCAAGCGAATGGGGCAAGACTATAGCCATCCTACACGATTGTTGCCCTGGCGGTCAACATTGTGCCATAGGGCACGATCGCTTCGCGCTATGGTCGTGGCGGTGGCAGGTCAGGGATGGGACGGCCGATCACGTAGAGGCGGTCGTGTCGCTGGTGGACGAAACCCAGCTTCTGGGCCACGCGCAGGCTGGCGGCGTTGTCGGCCGAGGTGCTCCAGCTCGGCCGGCGGCCGCGGGCCACGATCTCCCGGCACAGCCTGCCGGCACAGGCCCCGCCCAAGCCCCGGCCGATCGGGCACGAACCACGACCGCAGCGCCGCGCCCTGAACGGGCGTCAGGCGGACCGGCGGGGCAAGCGACGGCGGCATGGCCCTACGGCGGCGCCGCCCGGCCGGAATCCGGGTCCACCTGCAGCGGCGAGACGTCCACCGCCTCCAGATCCGAGCCCTTGACCTGGCGCAGCTCGCGCAGGACGTCGTTGTCCCAGCGGTCGTCGGGCGCGCCGGAGAGATACCAGGGCGAGCCGTTGTCGGCCAGGATCAGGCCGTAGCGCTTGAGCCCTTCGAGGATCACGCGCACCGGGACCGAGAAGCCGGACAGGTCATAGTCGGCCCGCAGCCGCAGGCGCAGGCCCATGGGGGGCAGGGCCGGGTCGTCCTGGCTGGAGGCGAAGTGGCGCGCCGGCCACTCGTACGCCCGCCGGGTCACCGGCGCGGTGAAGCGGACGGCGTGCCGGATCTCGCCGGCGGCCACCTCGTCGTAGCGCACCAGGCCGGGCAGGATGGGCAGGCCAGCGGCGTCGGCCGAGGTCCAGCCCGCGGGCCGCAGGGCGTGGCCGGTCAGGTCGAAGCTGGCCCCATTGGCCGCCTCCCAGCTGCCGTCGGGTTGTGGATAGGCGTCGTACAGCTCGTAGAGCCGGCAGTCGTCCTGGTTTAGCACGAGGACGTGGCGGTCGCCGCTCCCATCCGGACCGCCCTCGATGGGGGCGTCCGGGGGAATGGGGTAGGGGCCCGGGTCGCTCTCGTCCGGCCACCAGACGAAGACGACGGGCACGTCCGGCTGGTCGCCGGGGACCACGGCGAACGGGATGCCGATGGGGCTGGTGGAGCCGGGCGGCCACACCCCGGCGCCGAAGTCGGCGAAGAGGCCGGCGTCGGCGCCGATGGTGGCGACGAGCGTCGCCGAGTCCGGGCGGACGGGCAGGGTGTCGATCGGGGTGTTCCAGATGTTGTCGGCCGGGAAGACGTCGCAGCCGGCGAGGCGGGGCGCCCCGGCGCCGTGGGCCACGTGGGGCAGGTAGACGGCGGTGGGCGTGCCACCGGTCGTCGCGGCGGCGGCCGCCGTGGCGGTGGGCGTTGGCCGGGGCGCCGCCAGGCAGGCGGGGAGAGCGAGAGCCAGAGCGAGAGCTAGAGAGAGAGGTGGGGGGC
>JBFGLK010000121.1:0-7995 GCA_041576195.1 Promineifilaceae bacterium (SeqCode) | reverse complement strand
TCGACGGCCGTTCAGGTGCAGGACCTCCTCGGCGCCTCCCGCGCCGGCGCCTTTGATCTCAGTGCCGCCTGCACGGGCTTCATTTACGGTCTCAACATGGCGGCGAACGCCATCATGACCGGCAGCATAAACACGGCCATTGTCATCGGGGCCGAGACGCTCTCCCGCGTCGTCGACTGGCGTGACCGCGGCACGTGTATTCTCTTTGGCGATGGCGCCGGCGCGATCGTGCTGCGGGGATCCACTGTGCCCGGCGGCCTGCTGGCGAGCACCTTGCGCGCCGACGGCTCCGGGGCAAACCTACTCGAACTGCCCACGCTGTATGACCGGCCTGTGCCGATCATGGGGCTGCAAATTTCGCCGAACGGACACCGCCACAATACGATCAAGATGAACGGGCGCGAGGTCTTTCGCTTCGCCACGCGTGTCACCGCTGACGCCATCGAAACCGTCCTGGAAAAGGCGGGCCTGGACATCGACGATGTCGGCCTCATCGTGCCCCACCAGGCCAACGTCCGCATCATTGAGACCGCCGCCCGTCGCCTCAAGGTGCCCCAAGACCTTTTCTACATGAACCTGGACCGACTGGGCAACACGTCCGCAGCGTCCATCCCCCTCGCTCTCTGCGGCGCCGTGGAGGATGGCCGCCTCCACCCAAACGACAACGTCGTCTTTGTTGGCTTCGGCGGCGGCCTGACGTGGGGTGCGGCCGTCGTCAAATGGGATGTGACGCCGCCGCCGCCTGCCGACGAGCCGTCCTGGCGCTGGACTCCGTGGTACATCTACGCGCGCGTGCGCTCCGCCGTCCGCCGCCTGGCGCGCCGGGCGCTGGCCTTCATCGCCGGCTCGCCTACCCCCCAGGCACGCCTGCGGGACGCCGTGCCTCGGAAGGAAACCCCGCGTAAGGAACGGCAGACGCGTGAGGAACGGCAGACGCGCAATGAGCCACCAGCCGAGCGCCCGGATAAATAGCAACTTCCCGGGAGTCAGTCGCGCAGCGCCGCGGCCAGGTGCTTGAGGATTGCCCGGTCGTCCGCCGGCCCGGCGATGTGCACGCGACCGTTGATCACGGTGTGCGGCAGCTCAAGCACATTGTACTTGTGGCGCACGACGGGGAACTGGTCGGCCATGATCTGAAAGACGCGAAGCCGGGGCGAGCAGACCGCGAGCCCGAAGGCGGCTGTAGCCAGCGAGGCGCCGGCCTCGTCCTGGGCATCGGTGATCACCTCGACGATGGCGGACGCCGGCATCCGGCTGAGCTGGATACGGGCCCGGGCTTCGACGTGCTGGCCGGAGAAGGCGACAGCCTGAATCGCCCCGAGCAGCGCGGTCAGCTGGACGCCTGCCGGCAGGCCAATGAGGCGCAAACCGAGATCCTCCTCGCTGTCCTCCTGACCGCCCATCACCCCAATGACCGGATAGAAGTCGTAGTTTGGCCGCCGTGGCCGCTGGCTCCATGTGAGGCGGGCGAACGTCGCGCACAGGCCAGAAGCCAGGCGCGCCGCCTCGGCCTCGACGCCGCTCCCTTCCGGGTCACCCCAAAGGGCCAGGTGCACGTCGCGCGGCAGATGCTCGAGGAAGGGGGCCAGCTCCGACCAGTCTGGAGGAGCGGCCTCAGGCGCATTGTCGCTCACGCATCACTCTCCTGGGACAATGTCCATCTCGGCGATATTCCATAGCTCTGACTCCTCGAGTGGCTCCAGGCTCACGCCGGTGACGCCCGGCCGGCTAAGGCTGAGCCGTACGCGGAAGAAGAGGGGCGCTGCCGGCACGCCGTCCGCGAAGCGGCGCAATGCCTCAGCATGGGCCAGGCGATAGTCGACCGAGTCCGGCAGCGTGGTCAGCCCGGTCGTGCAGGCCGCGTCAAACGCCTCATCGGCCCAGCCGGTGACGTTGACGCCGGACCAGCCCGCCGAGAAGGCGTCCGGGGGGCCGGGAATCGCGCTCGATAGGTACAGGTTACACGGCGGCCGCAGGTCGGTCAGCCAGCCGAAGAGCCCGAGGTCGAATTGACGGCCAAAGATCGAGCCGACCGGACCGTCGGCGAACAACTCGCCCACCGGGAGCAGGCGGATCTCCACTCCTATGCCACAGGCGGCCAGCTGTGCGGCCACCAGCTCGGCCACGGCCGGACGCAGGTCCCCGCCAGAGGTGGTCGCCAGGGTGACCCGGAAAGGGGTCTCACCGTCAGGCGCCTCGCGCACCCCGTCTCCGTCCACGTCAACATAACCCGCGTTGTCGAGCAGCCGATTGCCCGCAACCGGGTCGAAGGGCGCCGGCGCGAGATCGGGCGGCACGAGGGGATGGTCGTCAGTGACGTAGGTGTGGGCCACTGGCGCCACGCCATGCATGGTGGCGTCGACGATCGCCTGGCGGTCGAGGCAGGCGTTGGTCGCGCGACGGACGGCGGCATCGGCGAACCAGGTGCGGTGGCGGGCCGCGTAGGCGTCGGCCGGCTGGACGGCAAACGCCAGGTGCTCGAAGACCGGACCGGCGTTGGCGCTGAGTTGGAGCAGGCCGGCGTCGGCATTGGCCTGGAGCAAGGGCCATGCGTCGAGCGCCAGACCCTCCTGTGTGACCACATCACAGCTGCCGGCAAGCAGCGCCGCCGTCGCGGCATCTGTTTCCGGCACGAAACGGAAGATCAGGCCATCCAGGCGCGGGAGTCCCTCGCCGGCGCGGAAGTAGTGAGGATTGCGGGCGAGGATCAGGCGGTCGCCCGGCGACCACTCCACGATCGTGAACGGGCCGCTGGCCAGAGGGGCCCGCGTCGCCTCGTCGCTCGCCGGCAAGGCCGACCGCGGGATGCTGGCCAGCTGATGGCGCGGCAGCGGCGGCCGCACCTGTCGCATGTAGGCCGTGTCGATCCATCCGGGGACGGTCGCATAGCGCAACGCCAGGTCGCCGGTCACCTCGTAGGCGGCGACGCGATCACGTCGGGCGGCATTGTCCGCGTCGCGCCCATAGGCCAGCTCGAAGCTGAAGCGCCAGTCGTCGGCTGTGACGGGAACGCCATCCGACCAGACGAGAGGCGCCAGGGTGAAGTCCACCACGAGCCGAGGCAGAGACACCGCGCCCTCGCGGTAGGTGACGAGCTCACCGTCCGCCGTGCGCAGCGTCACGCCCGGGGCCAGCGTCTGGACGAAACCCTGCGCGTCTACCACGGTATCCCCCGCGCCGACGGTGATCGTCTCCAGGCGCGCGTCTCCGTTGGCGCCGGTGGGAATGCGCGCCAGGCCTGCGGCTCGGTACTCATAGCCCACGCGCACGGCCGGGCTGACGTAGATGGCTTGCCAGACGTGGCGTGCTGCGGGCGAGATCGGGTCAAATAGGAAAAGGGACGTGGGCTCCAGGGCCATGCAAACGGTCAGCGTCTTTGGGACGCGCGTGGCGGTGAGTGACGGCAGCGCCGTCGGCGCGGGTGTCGCCAGCACCGTTGTCGCGAGCGCGGCCGGCTCCCGGGTCGCCGCCGGTGGGGCCCCGGCCGCGTCCCCGGTCGGCGCGCTTGTGACCGTCACCGCGTTGGCCACGACCGACGTGGGCGTCGCCGAATCTGGGGCCACTGCCGGCTGGGAGCGGCAGGCGGCCGCGGCCAACAGGCTGAGCGAACAGATGATAAGGAAGCGGGGGCGGTCGTGATGGTGCATGGATGGTCCTGCAGGCGAGCGGGCACGGACGTGCCGCCGCGTTCGCCCGCGGATTATAGTCGGCTTCCACCGGGCGGCGAATCTGGTGGGCGGCGGCACCCGACCCTGGCGCGGCCCGATTCTAACGGCTTTCTGCTGTTGCTGATCGGCTGTCGTGGTATAATGAGCGGGCACTTCGGGGATGACAGGCTTCGACGGGGAAGGCTGGTCCTGGACTGCAAGCCGAGCACGCTTTACAGCTCGTAAAACTGGAAGCACACAAAA
This sequence comes from Promineifilaceae bacterium (SeqCode), assembly GCA_041576195.1. Lineage (GTDB taxonomy): Bacteria > Chloroflexota > Anaerolineae > Promineifilales > Promineifilaceae > JAGVTM01. Next base: position 4,084 of record JBFGLK010000121.1, on the reverse strand, counting down.
AGTGCCAACCGCACGAACTACAGCGCGCTGCCGCTCGCTGCTTAAAGCAGCAGCATAGCGCCAGGTGACCTGAGACGGTCGCCGCGTCCACCCCGGCCGCTCGTTGACCGGGCGGGGTATGGGCGTCATCAATGTCAACGTGCTCTGACGCGACGTCGATAGCGTCAGCCAAGCGGCTCTTTCGGGAGCCATCGACTGGCCTGAGTGGGACCCGGTCTGGCGGGGCCCTGAGGGCGAGTAACAAAGGCCAGACTAAGCTTGTAGACGTCTAGACGATCGAATTCTTCGGACGCGGGTTCGATTCCCGCCATCTCCACTGGACGCCCGCCTGTGCCGCCGCAGGCGGGCGTTGCCTTCTCTCGGGGCCAGGTAGGGACCGGGCGGGGGAATGGCGCGCGCCGCCCTCCAAGGGGTGATGAAGATCACCCTGCCGGCATTTCGTTACTCCTGTACATGCGGGCGCGTGCTCTTCTATAATAACGGCATACCCGCCGCCATGGGGCGCTGGGCGCAAGGCAAGCCGGCGCGCACCGCCGGCCAGACCAAAGGGGGTTCGGAATGACCGATTCCATGGCCATTCTGGAGCGCGATCTGCAAATCCTGGAGCAAATGGTCGCCGAAGTGGCCGCCTATCTGCGCAGCGACGCGCCGGGCTGGACGCTGGCCGTGCCCGACATGCCACCGCTGACGCTCGGCGGGCTGTTGATGCGTAGGGAGCGGCTGACGACGCTGCAGGGGCGGCTGGATGAATCGCTGGCCGCCCGCCTCGATGCCGGCATCGCCGCCTTCGAGGCCGCGCTCGTAGAGAACGTCGTCCGCGTCGAGCGGCGGGCCACGCAGGAGCTGCGCGCGCGCCTCAGCGAGTGGAGCGGCTACCTGCGCACGGCCGGCAGCCGGGCCGTCTCGGAGCCAGGCTACTACGCCACCGTCGTCGACACGCGCGTCGTCGTCACCGCCACGCTCGACTTCCTGGCCGAGGCGCCCTACCAGGTGGACGCCCGCATCTGCGCCGAAGTCGATCAGCTCGACCGGCACCTCCGCTCCCGCTGGCAGGACGGCCCCTTCCTGTGGGACCCGATCTGGCAGCCCGCCTATCCGCCCGATCGCTACTGGTGGCTATACGGCCATCCCCGTGCCACCTGACTACCCGGCAAGGCCTGCGTCCGGCGCACCGTAATCGGCGTCGACAGGGCGCGGCCAGCGGTACAAGACTGACAACGTACGGGCGCAGCAGACTGCGCCCGCAACGTTCATGTAGGCGCGGGAATCGCGACCCCTGGCTTCGGTGCCGGTGCGCCCACCCACCCCAATGAAACCCGCCTGATTGGCCCCCAAATCGGCTGCCTCCCGATGCGTTTTGTGCTAGACTAATGGAACGCCTGTTCTGAATTGCCTGTCGACCCCACAAGAGGAACCACAGCCATGCCCGAGTTCAAACTGGTGTCCGACTTCCAGCCGATGGGCGATCAACCGGAAGCAATCGAGTCCCTGGTGGCCGGGCTGGAAGCGGGCGAGCGCTTCCAGACGCTCGAAGGGGCCACCGGCACCGGCAAGACGTTCACGGTGGCCAATGTGATCGCCCGCACGCAGCGGCCGACGCTTGTGCTGGCGCACAACAAGACGCTGGCGGCCCAGCTCTACAGCGAGTTCCGCGAGTTCTTCCCGGACAACGCCGTCTCCTACTTCGTCAGTTACTATGACTATTACCAGCCCGAGGCTTATGTTCCCCGGCATGACCTGTATATCGAGAAAGAAACCGATATCAATGAAGAGATCGAGCGGTTGCGGCTGGCGGCCACGACCGCCCTGCTCTCGCGCCGAGATGTGATCATCGTGGCCTCCGTCTCGTGTATCTACGGCCTCGGCAATCCTGAGGCTTATGGCAAGGTGGTCATCCATCTTGAAGCCGGCCAGGTGTACAGGCGGAACGCGCTTCTCCGCCAGCTTGTCGAAAGCCATTACCAGCGAAATGACCTGGAGTTGCGCCCGGGGACGTTCCGGGTGCGAGGCGATACCCTGGAAGCTGTGCCCGCCTACCAGGACCGCTACGGTTTCCGGCTTACTTTTTTCGGGGATGAGCTGGAAAGGATCGTGGAATTCGATGCGGTGACCGGCGAGCTCCGGCGTGAGCTACCTGAGGTCCACCTCTATCCAGCCAAGCATTTCATCACCGAAGAGGAGAAATTACGGCTGGCCATTCGATCCATCGAAGAGGAGCTGACCGAACGGCTGGCCTGGATGAAGGAAAGGGATATGTTCCTGGAAGCCCAACGGCTGGAACAGCGAACCCGCTATGATCTCGAAATGCTGCGGGAGGTCGGATACTGCTCCGGGATCGAAAATTATTCCCGGCACCTGGACCAACGCGGCGAGGGATCGCCCCCGTGGACGCTGGTAGATTATTTCCCGGGCAACTACCTTCTGATCATCGACGAATCCCATATGACTGTCCCCCAGGTGCGCGGCATGTATAACGGTGACCGCTCCCGGAAGGAGACCCTCGTGGAGTTCGGCTTCCGGCTGCCTTCGGCGCTCGATAACCGCCCACTCACCTTCGACGAGTTCGAGGCGCGGATGGGCCATGTCATATACACCTCGGCCACGCCGGGCCCATATGAGCTCAAGCATGCCAACCAGGTCGTCGAACAGATCATCCGGCCGACGGGCCTGGTCGATCCGGAGGTCGAGGTGCGGCCTACCCTCGGCCAGATCGATGACCTGATCGGCGAAATCAGGCGCAGGGTCGAAAACGGCGAGCGCACCCTGGTCACCACCCTGACGAAGCGGATGGCCGAAAAACTCGCCGATTACCTGATGGAGATGGGGGTAAAGGTCCATTACCTGCATTCGGAGATCGACACCCTGGAACGGATCGGCATCTTACGGGACCTCCGGCTGGGTGTGTTCGATGTGGTCGTAGGGATTAACCTGCTACGGGAGGGCCTCGACCTGCCCGAGGTATCGCTGGTGGCGATCCTGGACGCCGATAAGCAGGGTTTCCTGCGGTCTGAGACGGCCCTGATCCAGACTATCGGGAGAGCGGCCAGGCATGTACGCGGCCGGGTAATCATGTACGCAGACCAGGTTACGGAGGCAATGCAGCGGGCTATTGACGAGACCAACCGGCGGCGGGCCAAGCAGCAGGACTACAACGAGGAACACGGAATCGAGCCGGTGAGCATCGTCAAGGCGGTCAGGGATCTCACGGACCAGATGGCCGCCCACGCCGTGGCCGAGACCAATGGCGATTACAAAACCAAAGGGGTCGCTGGCCTGCCGAAGAAAGAACTTCTTCGGGTAATCGAAGATATGGAGACCCGGATGAAAGAAGCCGCTCGCGATCTCGAGTTTGAGACCGCCGCGGTCCTCCGCGATCAGGTCTTCGAGCTCCGGGCCCTGCTCGCCGAACAGGAAAATTTACCTCCCTGGGAGAAAATTCGGCGATTGTCCGGTGAGCGCTAGATCTGCCGGAGCGTATCCAATATTCTCCGACAGGTTACAGACCCAGGGTCAGGCACTCGTCCCGCTGGCCTGGGCTTCCTGACCAACCCGCCATATCCTTCTCTTCAGAAGCGCAACCATCCAGCACCGGCGCGGAAAATCGACGTTTGTCATCGATTGAAACCAGGCCACAAAAGCTCACCAAGGCGGAGCCTTTCCCTCCAGGGGCATCCTGACCGCCGAGGTAGAAAATCGGAGCAATCTGTATGGCTGTCAGCAACAACGTCACTCGGCTTTTACAGAATCGCGGTGTGCCGTTCGTCGCCCACGAACTCCCGCCGGACAAACTCGGCGCGCTGGAAACGGCAGATATATTGAGTATCCAGCCGGAGCTAGTATTTAAAACGATCGTCCTGACCCGCGACCATTCAAAGAGACATATCCTCGCACTCCTGCCTGGCACTGCTCAGGTCGACCTGAAGAAAGTGGCCCGCGCCCTTGAAGATAAAAAGGTCCGCCTACCCACCGAGCGAGAGGCTGAGCGGCTGACTGATCTGCAAGCCGGGGGCATCTCACCTCTGGCTTTGCTGCACCGTCCTTTTTCAGTTATCCTGGATACAGAAGCGCTGAATCACCCGCACAT
>JBFGLK010000120.1:0-8022 GCA_041576195.1 Promineifilaceae bacterium (SeqCode) | reverse complement strand
TGAAGTAGCCGAAGGTCGGGTTGTACATCAACTTCCAGAACAGGCCGACGACGACGGGGGAGAGCATCATGGGCACCAGGATCAGGGTCGTGACGATGCCGCTGCCAAAGAAGCCCTCGCGCACCAGCATGGCCAGGGCAAAGCCCAGGATGAGCTGCAGCCCGACGGAAATGACGACGTAGCGGCCGGTTATAGAAAAGAAACCCCACATCGACTCGTCGTTGAGCAGCCGGCTGAAGTTCTCGAAGGCGATCCAGACCGGCGCCTTGTTGGCGATGGCCGAGTAGTCGGTGAAGCTCAGGTAGAGGCTGTAAAAGAGCGGGAAGATGTTGATGGCGATGAGTAGGACCAGGGTGGGCCAGATGAAGAGGTTGAGGATGGCCCGATCACTGAGGTGGCGACGTCTTCGGGGCGGGCGGCTGTTCGCGGGGAATGCCCGCGCGTCGATGTTGGCTGACGACATGATCCCTCCGCGCGGTCTGTGGCAGACCGGGGTAGGGGAAGGCCGCGTGGCCTTCCCCTACGACCTGGGTTGGCGTTGCCGGGGCCTGGACCGGCCGGGCGAGGCGGGCGCCCGACCGGGAACCGGCGACGGTGAATGACCTGCCAGCGCCCCTGCTTTCTGTGAACAGGCAATGCCGCCCATTGATGGGCCGCCTACTCACAGAATCGGGGCGGCAGTGCCTGTTACTTGATCAGATCGGCGTCGCGCAAGATGCGGTCATGCTGCTCCGCGATCTTGTCCATCGCCTCCTTGGCCGTGCCCTCGCCGCCCACGATGTAGGCGCCGAGCTCGGCCTGCACGACCTGGAGCAGCTCGCCGAAGACGGGCACATTCCAGAAGTCCTTGACGAAGGTCATGGTCTCCGCGAAGGCCGCGTTGTAGGGCGCGATCTCCAGGAACTCGGGGGAGTTGAGGACATTGATGTTGCAGGTGTAGCCGCCGAGCGCGGCCCACTCCTTCTGGATTTCTTCCTGGGCGAACCAGCGGATGAAGTCCTTGGATGCCTCCTGCCGCTCGGGGCTGATGTAGGAGATGATGCTCATCCCCTGGCCGCCGAGCGCGGCGTGCTGATCGCCGTAGGGGCCGGCCGGGTTGACGAAGTAGCCGGTGCTCTCGGCGTATGGGTTCGTGGCCGGGCTGGCCAGTGCCGGGAAGAAGGCGAAGTAGTTCATGCCCATGGCCACCTGGCCGCTGATGAAGGCGTCGTTGACCTCAGCGAAGAAGGCGTTGCTGAGGCCGGGGGCCTGGCAGCAGTCATAGAGCTCACGGTAGAACTCGACGGCCTCGATGGCCCGGTCGGAGTTGACGATGCCCATGACGTTGTTGTTTTCGTCCTGCCAGTTGGCGCCCCAGGAGAACATCGTGTTCTCGACGCCCATGGTCAGGGCGTCGTAGTCGGCCTGAGTGTAGATGGCCACGCCGTAGAGGCCTTCATCCGGGCGGGTGAAGAACTTGGCGATGTCCATGAGTTGGGCGTAGGTCTCGGGCGGGGCCAGCTCATAGCCATACTCGGCCTGGAAGGCGGCCATGTTGTCCGGGTCCTCGAAGAGGTCCATGCGATAGGCCCAGCCGTCGGCGTCGCCCTCGGTGGGGAAGGCCCAGTATTGGCCGGAGCCGGTGGGGTATTCGCCGTAGTAGGTCAGGGTGGCCTCGGTGACTGTCTTGTCGATCCCTTCGCCGACGAGGAAGTCGGTCATGTTGACGTAGTGGCCCTGCGTGGCGCCCTGGCCCAGCCACTGGCTGTCGCCGACGACCATGTCATAGGACGTGCCCTTGGCGGCCATCTCGGTAAAGAAGAGGTCGCCAAACGAGCCCCAGGGCTCCTGGATGACGTTCACCTTGATGCCCGTCTCTTGCTCGTACATGTTGCCGATTTCCTGGAGGAAGTCGGCCGGGTCCCACTGGGCCCAGAGGATGGTGAGCTCGGCGACGGCCGGGCCGGCGGCGGGCTCTTCCATCGGCTCCTCGGCGGGCGCTTCGACGGCGCCGGTGTCGGTCGCGCCGGTATCGGTGGTGCCGGTGTCAGTAGCGGTGCCGCCGCAGGCAACGAGGGCCAGGATCAGGATCAGGCTGAGAAACCAGATCAGTTTTCTTGACATCTTACTTCTCCTCTAAGGGTTGCGTGTAGGCGATCGAACGACAAAGGGGCAAGGTGGGGGGACATGTTCGCGCGTATGGCACCTCCTGGGTTGACTGGGACATGTTCAACGGGTGATGTAGCCGGCGGAGGCCGGGGGGGCGGCAAAGGCGGCCGGTTGGCCCTGGATGGCCTGGTAGACGAGGGCGACGCCGCCCAGGACGCAGGCGTCGAAGCCGTGCTCCGAGAGGGTGACGCGGGTCGCCTCGCGATTCCAGTGCAGGGCGCGGCGCTCCAGCTCGGCGTCGATTTCGGGCAGGAGGAATTCTCCGGCCAGGCTGAGGATGCCGCCGAGGACGATGAGCTCCGGGCTGAAGGCGTTGACGAGCGAGGCGATGCCGATGCCCAGGTAGCGCCCGATCTGGCGCAGGGCCGTCAGGGCGACCGCGTCGCCGAGGCGGGCGGCCTCCGTGATGCGGGCGACGGTGAGCTGGTCGTGGTTGGCGGCGGCGAGCTCGCTGGGCGTGCCGGCAGCGAGCGCCTCGCGCACCGCGCGGAACAGGGCCCGCTGGCTCACCTGGGTCTCCCAGCAACCCCGGTTGCCGCAGTTGCAGAGCGCCCCGTCCGGGTCCATCGTCATGTGGCCGAACTCGCTGGCGAAGCCGGTGGCGCCGCCGCTGAGCCGGCCGTTGGAGATGATGCCCCCGCCCAGCCCGACGCCGACGCTGATATAAAGCACGTCGTCGTAGCCCCGGGCGGCCCCGAACAGGTGCTCGCCGACGGTGGCCATGTTGGCCTCGTTCTCCAGGATCGGGACGACGCCCAGCTCACGGGAGAGCAACGCCTGGAGTGGGACATTGGTCCAGCGCAGATTCGGGGCGAAGAGCAGGGTGCCGGTCTGCCGCTCGAACAGACCGGGCACACCAACGGAGACGCCCAGGAGCCGGGGCAGGGCGGCGTGGCCGGCCGCCAGGGCCTCTTGCAGCAGGGCCGCGACGTGCCGCACGATCGCCTCTTGCTCCTGGTCGGGATCGCTGGCCACCTGGCGGCGCCAGATGACGCGGCTGGCGAAGTCGGTGCAAATGGCGAGAATAAAATCGACGCCGATCTCGGCGCTGACGATGAAACCGGCGTCGGGGTTCATTTCCAGGAGGCGGGCGGGGCGGCCCGGCCCGGTGGAATCGATGCCCACTTCGTGGACGTAGTTGTGTTGCACCAGCTCGCGGACGAGGCTGGAAACGGTGGTCTTGTTCAGGCCGGTCAGCTCGGCCAGGCTGGCGCGCGAGATGGGCGCGTGCTGGCGCAGGAACTGCATGATCGTCGAGAGGTTGATCTGGCGCACGAGCGCCTGATCGCCGGTTCGGTGCCGTCTGTCGCCGCTCATGGTAAGGACTCTCACCCACGAGGGCCCGGCGGTGGTGGGGGGGGCCGGGTCCGTGATGAAGCTGTGGCGAAGAGAGAGAAGACGCGCCCAACAGTTAGTTTGTTGAGTCAACAAACTAAATAGTAACAGAAGCGGGGCGGGGCTGTCAAGGGCTTGCGGAATGCGGATTGTGGAACACATGCAGGGGCGCAGCAGGCTGCGCCCCTGCATACCCAATCCCCTACGCGGCCAGCGCGCGGGTCACGGCGGCCAGGACCCGCTCGGCGTCCAGGCGCAGGCGATAGTCGTCGCTCTGCTCGCTCCAGCGGACGCGGCCGGCGGCGTCGAGCAGGAGGGTCGTGGGGACCATGAGCGAGCGGCGTAGGGGCCGGCGGGGGTAGTCGGTGAGTGCGCCTTCGTGGACCCGGTTGTAGGCGGCGGCCACGGCCAGCGACTCGTCGCTGAGCAGACGAATGGCCGGCAGGTCGCCGGCGGCGGCCATGCGGGCGACCTCGGCGGGCGTGTCCGGGCTGATGGCCACCAGCGCCACGCCCAGCTTGGCGAAGCGCGGCGCGAGGGCCTGCCAGCGCTGCAACTCAGCGCGACAATATTGTCACCAGTGGCCGCGGTAGAACTTGAGCAACACCGGCTGGCCGGCTAGGCTGGACAACTGGAATGGCCGGCCGTCCGCGTCGATGGCGGTGAAGTCGGGGGCCGGCTGGCCTTCGGTCACGATCAGGCGCTTTGCCGGCAGGCGGCTGCGGAAGGCCACGAAGAGGAAGCGGCCGGCGCCGAACAGGGCCAGGGCCGCCAGAGTATAGCCGACCAGGTCGAACGGCCGGGTCAGCGTGGCGATGGCCAGGGCGGCGGTGAGCGCCATGGCCACGAGCTGGGCGACGGGCCGCCGGGGCACGCGCAGTGCCCGCACCAGGCGACGGTGGACGACGCGATTCGCGCGCACCAGGGCGAAGGCGAGGAGGCCGAGGAGGAGGGTGGGGAGGTGGAACATGGGGGAGTTGGGTGGTTGGTTTGTGGGTTGGTTCGCGTGGGAGGAGTCTAGCCGGGGCGGGGCCGGGGTGTCAAGGCCGGGTCGCTTCGTGCCTTTCGCGGCATCATGGTGTTTTAACTGGCGGAAGACACCGGCGCGAACGATCGCGACGCGCGCGGGGCGCTTGAAGGCTGTGTTATCATACGGATAGGTGACCGTGCAGCCTGCCGGCACAAGGGCTCACGCCTCGAGTCCCGCACCCCACTGCCACAACCCCATATCTCAGGAGGGAATGATGCTTGATCAACTGCAGTCTGTCATTTTGACGTACGTGCCACAATTGCTGGCCGCCCTGGCGATCCTGGTCGTCGGCTGGTTGCTGGCCCGTCTCGCCGCCGCCATCGTGCGCCGCGTGCTACGGCGACTCCAACTGGACAGTCGCATCGACCGTTTCTTAGGTGAGGGGGAGACCGCCTTCTCCGTCGAGGGCGCCCTGGCGACCGTCGTCTTCGCCCTGGTCATGATCTTCGTCGTCGTGGCCGCGGCCCAGGCGCTCCGCCTGACCGTGATCACCAATCCGTTGAATCGCCTGCTCGGCGACGTGCTGGCCTACCTGCCGAAGCTGGTGGGCGGGCTGGCCCTGCTCGGGCTGGCCTGGTTGCTGGCCACCGCGGTGCGCTACGTCCTCAAGCGCCTGCTAGGGTCGACCACACTGGACGAGCGTTTCAACCGCTATGTGGCCGACGAGGGCGAGCAGCCGGTCGCCCTGGCGCAGACGCTGGGGGATGTGGCCTACTGGCTCGTGCTGTTGCTCTTCCTGCCCGGCGTGCTCGCGGCCCTGGAGATCAGCGGCCTGCAACCGGTGCAGACGATGGTCAACGAGCTGTTGGGCTTCCTGCCGAATCTGGTCGCCGCTGGCGTCATCCTGGCCGTCGGCTGGTTTGTGGCCCGGATCGTGCAGCGCATCGTCACCGGCTTCCTGGCCGCCGTGGGCGCCGACCAGTTGAGCCGCCGTGTCGGCCTGACGCCCGTCCTCGGCGAGCAGACGCTGTCCGGCCTGCTGGGGCTGGTGATCTACGTCCTGATCCTGATCCCGGTCTTGCTGGCGGCGCTGAACGCCTTGCAACTCGGCGCGGTCACCCAGCCGGTAAGCAACATGCTCAACTCGCTATTGGGTGCGCTGCCGGGCATCTTCGGGGCCGTCCTCATCCTGGCGATCGCCTACGTCGTCGGGCGGGTGGTGTCCAATCTGGTCACCAACGTGCTGGCGGGGATGGGCTTCGACAACATCCTGAGCCGGTTGGGCCTGCGCCTGCGGCTGGAGGACGGCGGACGCGCCCCCTCCGCGCTGGTTGGCACGCTCGTGTTGCTCGGCTTCATGCTCTTCGCCGTCATCGAGGCGGCCAACGTGCTGCAGTTTGGGCTCGTGGCGGACCTCGTGGCTCAGTTTACGGTCTTCGTCGGCCGCGTCCTGCTCAGCCTGATCATCCTGGCGTTGGGCCTCTACCTGTCCACCCTGGCGGCGGGGGCCATTCGCTCCAGCGGCGCGGCCCAGTCCCGCCTGCTGGCAGTCGCCGCCCGGATCGCCATCTTGCTCCTCGCCGGCGCCATGGCGCTGCAGCAGGTGGGCATCGCCAACGACATCATCAATCTGGCCTTTGGCATGCTCCTGGGCGCCGTGGCCGTGGCCGTGGCCCTGGCCTTCGGGCTGGGCGGGCGCGACCTGGCCGGCCGGCAGCTGGCGACCTGGATGGCGTCCATCGAGGACGGCGAGGACGGCGGCTCTTAATTTGCACCTGAAGGTAGTAGAGATACACTAAGGGTGAGCACGGCGGCCACGTTCCTGCTGGGCACTCCCGGGGACGTGGCCGGGGGCGTGGGAGTATCAAGGGGCCCAGACGGGTCGGACTGGCAAGAGTCCGGCCCGTCGTCGTTTTTCTGGCGTGGGGGAAAGCGCGGGTCGCCTACCTAGGCGATCTCGGCCAGGAACTCCCGCCCGGCCACCGTCTGACCAGGGGTGACGGCGATCTCGACCACTGTGCCCGCCCGCGGCGCCCGGATCTCGTTCTCCATCTTCATCGCTTCCAGCACGAGCAGGGGTTGTCCCGCCTCGACGACCTCGCCCTCGGCCACGAGCAGGCGGGAGACCAGCCCGGGGATGGGGGCCCGGACGCGGCCGTCGCCGCTGCGCGGGCGCGCCGCCAGCGCGTCCTGGTCGCGGACCTCGAACCGGTGGATGCCCCCCCAGGCTTTGAGCCACTGGCGTTCCAGGTCGAAGACGATCTCGTAGGGCCGGTCGTCCACGACGATCCAGTCCATGCGCTCGAGCGACAGGTCGAGATCGGGCACGTAGACCCGGGCGGGCTCCCCGTTGATCTGCATCTCGATCTGGGCCCCATCCTGGGGCGACCAGTCGACGTCAATGTCATAGACGCGGCCGCTGATGTTGACGGCGAGTTTGGTCATGTGGGTATCCCTGTGCTGGCGGGCCTCACGACGGCAGGCGTCGGCTATCGCGGTGCCAGGATTGCCGGAAGCGCTCGGGCATCTCGGGCACGAACATTTGATTGCGGCGCAGATAGAGGACCGCGGCGATGGCCGCCAGGTCGCGCAGGTAGGCGGCGGCCGGCTCCTCCGTCTCGAACGGGGGTTGGAGAAAGGTCGTGTCGTAGTGGCCGGCCACGAATTGGTCGGCGCGCACGACGCGTTGGAGGAGTGGCAGGTTGGTGCTGGTGCCGACCAGGGCCATGTCCTCCAGCGCGCGCCGCAGGCGGGCCACGGCGGCGGGGCGGTCGTCGCCCCAGGCGGCGACCTTGGCGATCAGCGGATCGTAGAGCGAAGGCACCTGGCAGCCGCCATAGATGTACGTGTCGACGCGGATGCCCGGCCCTCCGGGCAGCCGGACCCGGCGCATCTGGCCTGGGCTGGGCAGGTAGTTGTTCCAGGGGTCCTCGGCGTTGAGGTGGCCGGAGACGGCGTGGCCGCTCAGGTGTACAGCGTCCTGGCTCACGGAGAGGGGCTCGCCGGCGGCCAGCCGGATCTGCTCGCGGACGATGTCTACGCCGCTGACCATCTCGCTGAGCAGATGGCTGCTCTGGATGCGCGGCTTCACCTCGGTGAAGTAGAGTCGGCCGGCCGCGTCCTGGAGAAATTCGACGCTGGCCGCGTTCTGCAGCTCAAGCAGCTCGGCCAGGCGGAGGGCCATCGCCCAGAGCTCCTGGCGCCGGGCCGGGGCCAGGCAGGGGGCGGGCGTTTCCTCGACGAGCTTCTGGTTGCTGTAGATGAGGGAGCCTTCACGCTCGCCCAGGTGGATTCGGTTGCCGTGGGCGTCGGCCAGGATCTGGACGGCGAGCTGGTGTGCCGGCATGATCAAGGGTTCCAGGTAGAGCCGGTCGTCGCCGTAGTAACGCAGCGCCTCCGCGCGGGCGCGGCGCACCGCCTCGGCCAGCCGGGCCGGCTGGCCATCAAGCGGCCAGTGTTGTAGCTGCGCTTGGCCTGACGCCCTTGCTTGAACGCCCACCGAGTACCTGTTGCACCGGCTTGGACTTCAGACGCCCGGGTGCGACGGAGGTCGGCGACCCATCGCTCGA
>JBFGLK010000119.1:0-8084 GCA_041576195.1 Promineifilaceae bacterium (SeqCode) | reverse complement strand
GCCTGCCCACGCCGCCTCACTGCCCGGCGGCCGCCACATGCTATCGCCAGCCAGCCCGGCGCCGGCGGCCCTTGCGCCATCTCCCACTGGCCAGGAGAGAAATCACCATGCCCTCGCTATCCGGAGACCTCTTTACCCTTGGGGCCGACGCCGGTTTTGAGGAAGGCTTTGTCACCGGCCGGGTCGGCGGGCGCGCCGGAGCCACGTTCGACCTCAGCGCCGAGATCTGCCACGGCATCAACCTGCGCGCCGACGCCCAGATCGGGGGGCAGGTCGAGGGCAAGTTGACCGTACTCCTGCCCTCGCTGCGCGCCGAAGGCCAGGCCTTCGCCTCCGCCGGTGTGGCCGGGCAGATCAAGATCGACCCCAACCTCTTCGACCAGTTTGGCCTCACCGGCAACCTGGAGGCGGCCGCCGAGGCCGCCGTCGCCGGCCGCATCGCCCTGGGGCTCGACGCCGAGGTGCTGGCCGAGCTGGGGCTGCAGGTGCTCGACGGCCTGGCGGCCGAGCTGTTCTTGGTCTTCTTGCGCGAGGTGACCATCGAGGCCGGCGTCTGGGGCAAGGCCGCCTACAGCGCCATGGCCCGGGGCTACGTGGAGATCAACGGCAACCTGCTCAACGACGAGGACGCCGGCTTCCACCTGGGCGGGGGCTACGCCGTCGGTCTGGAAGGGGGGTATGGCGTCGACTACTTCGTCGGCATCAACTTCGACAACGTCCGCCGTTTCTACATCTATGCCGTCGACCGCATCACCGAGGAGATCGTCCTGGAGATGCGGCGCCAGCTCCCGCCACGCGCCGCGCTCCTCACCGAGCTCGTCGAACTGCTGCTGCCCATCTGCCTGAACAGCGCCTACGATCTGGGGCAGAAGACCGTGCTGGGCACCATCACGACGCCGGAGCAGGCGATCGTCCCCTTCCTGCAGGCCGTGGCCGAAGGGCTGCAAAAGTGGCTGCTCGACAAGCTCTCGCAACTGGCGGATCGCCTGGTCAGCCAGTTGCTGGACCAGACGCTGACGCTCCTCTACCAGGATCAGCTCAGCGCCGGGCAGCGGGCCGACGTGCACGCCTCGGTCGACGCCCTCATCCCCCTCATCGGCGCCGGCCGACCGGACATCAACCTCCTGGCCGACATCATCGGCCACCTCGTCAACATCGCCGACGCGCTCGGGGAGACGGACGGCTGGCAACGCGAGATCACGCTCCTCTGGACCACGGTCGCCTGCGCCAATGCCGTGCGCAACATCACGGCCGAGGCTGGGCTGGGCGGCACCGTGCTCGGCTTTGGCGCCCACGTACGCGCCTTCCACCGGCCGATGCCGGCCGTGGTGCCCGACCTCGTCCAGACCGAGTACGCGGCCGTGCTCGGCGGCAGCTACCCGGCGATCGGCTTTGACGACGCCATCGACTACCTGGTAGAAGTCGGTCTGGAGCCGGAGCTGCGCCAGCACCTGCCGGAACTAGTCGAGGTGCTGGACCAGCTCACGGACCTGTTCGAAATCACCGCCGGGGACATCGTGGAGTTCAGCCTGCGCGGGGGGATGGGCGCCGGCGTCAGCGACACGGACCTCTACCTCAAGTTGCGCGACTATTGCCGGCAACAGATCGACGGCGTCGTCCTCGGCCGCGTCTTCCCGATCCTCTACGCCTACGCCACCGCGGACGAAGCCCTCCTCTACCTAGACGAGGTGGCCCGACCAGCCTTTCGCCTGCTCTCCGACTTCATCTTCGAGCGCCTGGACGCCCTGGCCGGCAACCCTGCCAGCCTGAACGACATCGCCTTCTTCACCAGCTTCGGCGAGGCGCTCAGCGCCGTCATCTACAAGATCTTCGTGCGCAACGTCGTCGTGATCGATCAGGTGTTGAGCCAGACCATCTACGCCGGGCTGTCGGCCGGCTTCGGGCTGCTTGAGGACGAGGTGCGCTCCAATGCGACCGGCGTCCTGGTGACCGACACGCTGGACAACATCGCCGACTACCTGCCGATCCCGGAGCCCACGCCCGACCGCGTCGCGGCCCTGCAGGCGTTCCTGGGCGAGCTCTTCGCCGCCGGTCAGGAGTCGTTCGGGCTCGGCGTGATGAGCGCCTATCGCCTCAACCGCCTGCGCGAGCTCAAGCTGGCCGTGCTCGAGTCGATCGGGGGCCAGATCGACTGGACTTTCGACAAGGACATGTTGCAGACGTCGATCGACAACTTCACCTCGTGCACGTTCATCCCCGACGAGGCGGCCCTGCGGCAGCTCGTGGCGCTCCAGCTCGAGATCCTGGGTGACCAGGCGGCCATCGCTCTGCGGCGCGTGCCGCCGGCCCTGATCACCCTGGGACTCGCCCTGACGGCGCCCACCGTCGCCGCCATCGAGGAGGGCGTCCGCATCTGGGTGGATCAGCTCGAGCAGTGGTGGCTGGCCGCCCAGGAAGCCGCGGCCCCCTACCTGGCCCTGGCCGCGCAGGCACACGAGCGGGCGCGTGAGCACCTCGAGGCCTGGGAGGAGGCGCTGGAGGACGCGGAGGACGCGTTGAGCGCCGACAGTCTGCTGGACGACATCGTCGACGCGCTGGAGAGCCAGGGCGAAGCCAACCTGCAGGCCGCGGCCTCGGCCATTGGGCTGGGCGGGCCGCTGACCGACAGCCTGATCGCCGCCTTCGTCGACGGGACCTTCCCCGCGGCCGAGGTCGCCTTTCGCCCCCTGATCCGGGCGGCGCTGGACGCCATGGCCGCGGCGACCGGGGCGCTGGCCGACGTCATCGCCGGCGCCCTCAGCGCCGACGAGGCGATGACCGCCTTCGGCGACGATCTGGTCGTGGCCCTGACGGGTGGGGGGGCCCCCGCGGCCTTCCTGGTCGAGGCCTCGATTGCCGGCTACTCGCCCTTCACGGCCCTGACCGGGTCGGACTTCGAAGCGATCGTGCGCGCGGTGGCCGGCGACGAGGTGGCGGATTACCTGTCCACCGCCTGGACCGAGCGCGCGGCGGCGGCGGCGGACGCGGCGGCGGCCGAAGGGTATGAGGCCCAGGCGGAGGCGGAGGGGGCCGACGAGCGACGGGACGACTATCTGGCGGAGGCCGGCACCGGCCGGGTGGCCGTGCACATCGCCAGCCCAATTTCACTGGACCTCGATGGGCGCAACGCCTGGGTCTACCCGGCGACGGTGCCGGTAGTCGTCAGCGTCACCGGGGCGCGGGCCGGCTACCTGGCCGCGGACGTGCCCCGGCTCTTCGTCTCCCTGAATGGCCAGGCGCTGGACGTGCCGGCACTTGGCTGGACCGTCGGCGACGGCGGCGCCCGCCTGCAATGGCACGGCGTCCTCACCCCAGCCGACCATGGCGTGCGCCCTGGCATGAACACCCTGGAGGTTTCCGTGGCCGACGGCACCGACCACGTGGCCCGGGCTATGGCCGTCTTCATCGTCGATCTGGCCGCCGAGGGGCTCAGTGGCCCCCTGGTGGTGCGGCCCGACCTGTCGGTGTTTAACACCCCGGGCGACGACCACCGGCACGCCGTCCAGGAGACGGTCGTCTTCGAGTGGCAGGGCGCCGGCGACCTGGACCTGACTGGCTGGCGCCTGATGGACGCCTCCGGGCGGCACCGCTACCACTTCGGCCCGCTGGCGCTGGCCGCGGGGACGACATTGGCCGTGCATTCGGGCGGTGATCCGGCCGACAACACGGTCGACGCCGGCGGCGGCCACGTCTACTGGGGCCGTCGCGCCGCCGTATGGAACAATCGGGGGGATGTCGTGCGACTGGTCGACCGGCACGGCGTCCTGCGCTGCAGCTACGTCTATCCTGAGCGCTAACGCGCCCAAACGGAGAGTGACATGCCCAACTACTTCAGCGGCGTCCTCAGCGTCCTCGAACTCATCGCCAGCCAGCTACAGGGGGCCTGGCAGCCGCCGCGCGAGCACCTGATCCTGGTCGGCGGGCCGTCCAACATGTACAACGGCTTCGGCCGCTTCGTCGGGGGGGAGTTCCAGCTTAACCCGGCCCCGGCGTCGGTCGGCAACGCCGATATGGACGCCTTCCTGCTGGGCAGCGAAACGCACGACCGCTACTGGGCCAACTTCCTTGAACCGATCCCCCGCCTATTCACGCAAAACATCGCGGCGCCGGCGCCCGGGGATATCGTCACCGTCCTCGTCTATGCCCCGCCGTACTACTACCGCGAAGACGTCGACTGGGAGGCGTCCCCCTGGAACACGCAGCTCTGGCAGGACTCGCCCTGGGTCCTCGGCCATGACCCCTACGATCCCTTTGTGCGCCATCTGGACCAGAACGTCGTCCAGCCGCCGCAGCCGCCGACCGTGAGCGGTCTGGTCGCCCCCACGCCGCCACCGCCGCCGCGTCCGCCGAGCGAAGCGCGACTAAACCACGAGATCTTGATGCGGGCCACCGGCGAGCCGAAACCCGGCGAGGCCGGCTACCCCAAGCGGCCGACGACGGCCAACCACTGGCGCGAGATCCTGCACAACCTGCCCCGGCGCATCCTCTTTGGCCCGACCCACGGTGGGGCGCCGCGCTACCCGTCACTGCTGGTCAAGCTACTGCTGGCCACCGAGGTGGACCAGATCCTCTATTACATCGCCACGGGCCAGTGGGAGGGCAGGCAGTGGGTCCACGCGTTTGACACCTATGACGAGCAGGACGCGGCCACCGTCTATCGCCCCAACTGGATCTGGCCGTATGAGCCACTCTTCGACTTCGTCGGCAGCCTGCCCACGCCCGGGGCCGCACTGGACTGGAACGCGCTGCCCGCCGTCAACCGCGAGCGGGTGAAGATCGCGCGTCTGGACTACTTCGGCCATTCGGGCGAAGGCGATCCCGGGACGAACGAGCTCTACCTGCAGTATGGCTGGGAGAACGCCAAGGGGGACGCGGAGGGCATCGGCGGCGAGATCGGCATCACCACGGACGACCTGATCACGGCGATCGAGATGGCCGGCTCGCCGCCATTCGCGCCGGATGCCGTGGCCCAGCTCTGGGGCTGCTCCCTCGGGGAGTCGATGGCCCAGGCGTTGACGGCGCACGTCAAGACCGTGATCGCCACGCCGGAGCTCACCGAGTACGATCACATTCTCCCCTCGGAAACGACCATGCCCGTGCCGGCAAACGGGCAGCCCTGGACCACGTACACCGCCCCGCCGTAGCGAAGGGAGGGGGTAAGGGAGTGAGGGGACGAGGGGACGGGAGAAGGGGGAAGGGCTGGGGGGAGGCAGCGACGACGCGCCCTTTCCGCTGGCCCTGGGCGCCATCCACCTGGACTTCCGCGTGCTCACGCCCGAGGATCCCCAGCAACCGCGGGGCAGCGTCGTCGAGGTGGGCGCCTGGGACGGCGGCCAGCGCATCGCCCACTTCCCGGGGCTGGACCTGCGGGGGGATCAGCCGGACGTGACGCTGACGTTGGACGACATCGCCCCGTTCGAGCGCGGGCTGGACGTGGCCCTCACGTTGAGCACGCCGCTCGGCTTCGCCACGGGCTTCGTCTTTCGCTCGGCCGGCGTCACCCTGGTGACCGCGGCGGGCGTGCTGGACGTCGTCGCCGGCGGCACCATCAACCCCTAGGCACCGCGCCGGGCGCCCACCCGCCGGGCCATCGTCAGCTTATTCGCATAGTACGCATAACCAGAGAGCAACGGGGCGCGACGCCCCGGGCGCGCCCGCTTTCGGCGCCCGGTCAGGGTCGCCATTGATTTTCGCATAGTACTGTCAACAAGTAGCCGCGGGCAGACGAGGAGGGCAGGGCGGTTCGCGCCCCCCCACGGCGAAGCAGTTGGGTCGCCCGCTGGGGAGCAGTCGCGGCGGTCGCCCGCTGGGGAGCAGTCGCGGCGGTCGCCCGCTGGCGGATGGGCGACGCGTCAGCCGGCCAGCGCCACGAAGTTGAACTCCAGGATGACCGTTTCCTCGACAGCCTGGACGGCCTGCGACAGCGGGACCGTCAGGCCGAAGTCGGCGTAGCGGATCTCCACCGACGCCTGCCCGCGCAGTTCTGCCACGGAGACGGGGGTCACGGCGACGTCGAAGGTGACCGATCGGGTCTGGTCGGTGATGGTCAGGTCGCCGACGATCTGGAAGGCGTAGCTGGTCCCGACCTCAGCGGTTGCCGGCAGGCCGACCACGGCCGTCGGCGTAAAGGCGATCAGCTCGTGGGCATCGGTCAGCAGGATCTCGTTGGCGATGGCCCGGTTGCGAAAGTCGTTGTCGGTGGCGATGTCGCGGGCGCTGATCACGATGGTGCCAACCTGGGCTGCCGCCGGATCGGCCAGGTCCAGGGCGATCTGGCCGGCCACGTTCGGCGTCGCGCCGACGACAGTCGTGTCGGCGCCACGCAGCACTTCCTCGATGATGAAGCGCGCCTCAGACTGGGCGGGATCGATGGTGTCGACGGCCGTCTCTGACGCGGCCGTCGCCGGGGCTGCTTCGGTCGCTGCCGGCACGGCCAGGGTCGGCGCCGCCACCGCGCCGGTCGACGCCTCCGGCCTCTCCAGGGCGAAGCAGCCGGCCAGGCCAAAGGCGGTGAGCGCCAGCCATAGAATAAGACGAGAGGATCTTCGCATGGTCGTTCTCCTCATGGGGCGATGGATCGATGGGGGCCGAGGGTCCTGCCCACGCGTCACGGCGCGCGGCCCGATTCGGCGCAAGCCTAGCGGAAAGATGTTCAGATGGCGCGGAGATCGTGGTGGGGCTAAGGTCTTCAGACCCCGCAGTTCTGGACAAACTGCGGGGTCTGAGGCAAGTGACCGGCGGGGACGACGGGTGCCCTGCCCGCCGGCCGTCCCCACCCGCGGTCATTGCATCAGCCCGGCCGCCAGCAGCCGGTCGTGCATGTCAGCGAAGGCGCTGGCCTGCCCCCGGGTGATGCCGCGTCCACCAGGACGGCCAGTTTCTGCGCCGGCATGCGCATGGGCATGTCGGCATGGGCCCGGGTCGTCTCCAGGTCGGCCGCCGGCGCGTCATCGCCGCAGGCCGCCAGGAGCAGGATCGCGATCAGGCCGAGCAGGTAGTGGGCTTTCATGGCTTCCTCCGCTGCCAGTGATCGGACCCCTTTTGGCGGTCGCCCGATTGCGGATCGCGGATTGAGGCGCGTTGGGGCTCGGCAGGCTGCGCCCGATGCCGGCACGCCCGGCGGGGCAACCGATAGGCGGCCGGGTGCG
The DNA here is from genome assembly GCA_041576195.1 of Promineifilaceae bacterium (SeqCode). Classification (GTDB taxonomy): domain Bacteria; phylum Chloroflexota; class Anaerolineae; order Promineifilales; family Promineifilaceae; genus JAGVTM01. The sequence continues at coordinate 936 of JBFGLK010000119.1, read as the reverse complement.
GATTGCGGATCGTGGAGGCGGGGCGGGGACTACCGGGGAGATTCCCCGGCAGTCCTCCACCTCAGGGAAGCTCGAGGATGACGCCGTCGAAGACGCCGCCGGTCACTTCCGTAGCCCGGTATTTGAGCCCGGCGAGCGTGCCGTAGCCCCGGCCGACGATGCGAATGACGTAGCCTTCAGCCGACCACTGCCCCGTCCAGGTCCCCTCCCAGTAGCCGCCCGGATGGGCTGCCGGCTCCTGGTGGTAGGTGCCCCAGCCGGGGCCGAACCCGTTGGCATCCCAGTTGGCGTTGACGAGCACCCAGTTGGTGCCGGTGACCCGGTCGTCGCTCGCGTCGACCGCGTAGACCAGGCCCCAGTTACGCACGTGCTGGTTGCCGCCGGGGAACGTCCACTCGCCATCCGTGCAGTCCGGGTGGGGCGGATCGGGCCCGAAGCACAGCGGGATCTCCACCCCGGTCACCGGCACGTGGTTGGCCCCCGCGCTGACGCCGGCCACCGCGGCCAGCAGCACCACGACGACCAGGAGAACGGCGATAAAACGACTTCTTCCGCTCACGGTGACTGCTCCCTTTGCTGCCTGTGGCAGCGATGATGGTTCGCCTGACACAACAGGATACACCGCCGGCGTGGAGGATTCGTGGCGAAAACGTGGCGGCGGCCCCTGGCGCTCTTCCCCTGGCCGGACGTCGCGCCTATAATGTGAAGTGGGAAGGGCTTCTCCTCCCTTTTTCCCCTGGGGAGGGCGCATGGGTGGCCTGCAACTGTCGCTCCTGGGGGCGCTGATGGTATCGGTCGACGGGGCGCCGCTGCGCGGCTTTCGCTCGCACAAGGTCCGCGCCTTGCTGGCCTACCTGGCCGCGGAGGCGGATCGGCCCCAGCCGCGCGCCGTCCTGGCCGGCCTCCTCTGGCCTGACCTGCCCGACGCCGCCGCGT
>JBFGLK010000118.1:0-8142 GCA_041576195.1 Promineifilaceae bacterium (SeqCode) | reverse complement strand
GCACCGTCGATCCGCCGCAGACCCTGGCCGTGACGACCCTGACCTATGACGCGCTGGGCCGGCAGATCGCCAGCGACGACCCGGACCTGGGCCTATGGCGCACCGGATACGACGCTGCCGGCAATCGCGTGCGCCAGACGGACGCCCGCGGCCAGGTGATCTGCAGTTACTATGACGGCCTCAACCGGCTCACCCGGCGGGTCAAGGATACGACCCCGATCGACGGGTGTCCCACGGACCCGCCGGGTTCGGGACTGGCCCACCTGGCGACCTACACTTATTACGAAACGGGAAGTGGGCAGGCTGGTCGCCGGCAGGAGATCGCGTGGGGGGATACGCCGGCGGCCAGCTACGCTCAGTTCGCCTATGACGATCGCGGGCGCCTGGTCGGCCACACTCGGGTGATCGCCGGTTCGCCCTTTGTCGTGACCTATGGGGACTTCGACGTGCTCGATCGGCCGCGCGTGATTACGCAGCCTGACGGAAACGTTCTGCTCGTGGTCTACGATCGGGAAGGCGAGGATCAGCTTTCTCTCGGTAATGCGGCGGTGGTGACGGCGATCGACTATAGCGCCCAGGACAGGCTGGCGCGCCTGGCCCTCGGCAACGGGCTGGAGAGCACGCTCAGCTATGGGGGCATCGACGGGCCCGGAGGCGGCGGTCACTTCCGCCTGACCCGTCTCCAGACCGGCTCGATCCTGGACACGAGTCCAGGCTACGACGCTGTCGGGAATGTCATCACCCTGCAAGACAACCTGACCGGTAACCTGCAGTCGTTCGGCTATGACTTCCAGGATCGCCTCGTGAGCGCGTCCGCGCCGGCGGTGCCCGGATTGCCCGGCTCGGCCTACACCCACACCTACGCCTACGACCTGCTCGGCAACCTGACCGCCTTTGCCGGCATCACGCTCACCTACCAGGACGCGGCCCACGTCCATGCGGCGACGCACGCGGACGGCATGCTGCGCTATGGATACGATGCCAACGGCAACATGATCACGCGTCAAGACGAAGGCGGGAGCTTCACGCAGCAATTCGACCTCGACAATCGACTGGTCGCGATCGTCAGGACGGGCCACGGCGCGGTCCTCTTCGACTACGACGCCGACGGCCGGCGCGTGCGTACCGTCTATCCCGACGGTCGTGTGCTCTTCCAACCGTTCACGCACTACGAGGAGGAGCACGTGCCGCTCCCGCCCCCGCCGACGCCCGCACCCCCAACCATGACGCCGCTGCCCACGGCCACGGCCACACCCCTGCCCACCGCAACACCCCAACCCACGGCCACGCCGCCACCGACAGCCACGCCGCCACCGACAGCCACGCCGCCACCGACGGCCACGCCGGAGCCAACGCCGACATCCATTCAGTGCCTGGAGAGTGGGCGACCCGGGCTCCTGGTGGAACCCTGCGACCCACCGGGCTTTCAGGGGCGGGTCAGGTCGCAGGCGAACCCACCAGCACGCGTCATCCGGCGGCTCACGCTTCGCCTGGCCGGTCAGAACGTGGCCGTCTCCGTCTCGGTGGCCGGCGAGCCGGGCGCCCCGGAAAGCGGGTTGCACTACGTGCATGGCGATCATCTGGGCAGCGTGAGTGCCCTCTCGGACGCGGCCGGACAGGTCGTCGCGGGCAGCCCGGGCCGCTACCTCCCCTTCGGCGGCTGGCGCACGGAGCCGGCGGTGCATGCCGGCAGCCGCGGCTTCACCGGCCACCGGCACCTCAACCGGTTGGGGGCCGATCTCGGCCTGATCGATATGGGCGCCCGCTTCTATCTGCCGCGGATTGGCCGCTTCATCTCGGCGGACACGGTGGTGCCCGATCGCGCGGACCCTCAGGCTCTCGATCGCTACGGTTATGCGCGCAACAATCCGCTGGCCCTGATCGATCCCTCCGGTCACTGCTGGGGCGTCTTTTCCTTCGTGCGCTCGTGGAATATCACCGTCGGCGATGGCGCGCTGGGGATGGGCCAGAACTGCCAGAACCTGGACATGGCCCTGACCATCGCGCGCCACCCGGACGCCGCGCCGGAGGAGCGTGTCGCGGCCGGGGCGTTTGTGGGCGCCTGGGCCGGGGCGGCCACGGCCGGCGCCGCCGGCACCGCGCTACTCGCCTGCAGCGCCGCGGCTCCGTGCGCGACCGCGGGCCGGGCCGCCCTCGGGTTGGGCTCGGCCGCCTCCGCAGATGGGGACCCGACGAACGAGCTGCACGCGGCGCGCGCGGCGTTCGCCCGCGCCCAGTTCCGAACCGATCCCCGCCTGCCGGCAGGCAGCGGCATGACGGACAACTTCGGTCGGATCACCATCTCGCCCCACGGCAGCCTAATCGACCAGCTCCAGGCCCTGTTCCATGAGCAGGTGCACGCCTTCTTGACGCCCCGCGGGCCGCTCCAGGAAGTGCGCGCCCGCTTCAGTCTCTGGGCCTATCAGAACTCCCATCTTCTGCGCTATGTCGAAGAGGCGCTGGCGGAGTCCTTTGCCCAGTGGCGCACCGGTGGTAGTCTGATGGAGGGTGTGCTGTTCCCGGTTGTCAATGGTTATGTTAACCCTGCGATGGTCGTTTTCGAGGGCGCGGTCGTCGGCGGCGCGGTTGCCGGCGGCTATACCGGGGTCAAGGCGCTGTTTGACTAGGCAGCATCCCTGGGAGGCGGGCGACCGGCCGCCTCCCAGGCAGGATCGTCGGAACGGGGCCGCACGCATGAGGAGGCCAGATGTCGGAACCAAAGATCAGCCAGGACAAAGCCCTGGCCATCGCGCAGGAGGTGTGCCAGGAGCGAGGATGGCCGTGGCTGGAGCCGGTCCGGGTAGAAGCCAGGGCCGGGGTGTGGGTCGTCCGCACCAATACTCAGGCCCGCGGCGCCAACGCCCGGATCATGCTTAGCCAGGAGGACGGGCGCCTCCTCGAAGCGGTCTATCTGCCGCGCTAGACGCCGGCGTTCCCGCCCCCGGCGCCCGCGGGGTGGGGTTCAGAAGAGGCTTGGGTCGGCGCGCACCCAGTCGACCAGCTCCCGGATCCCCTCCTCTGGCGAGGTCGTTGGCGCCCAGCCCAGCGTCTCGCCGACCCGGCGCACGTCGGCGATGAAGACCTTCTGGTCACCCGGTCGCCAGGGACCGTAGCGGACGGGCACGGGTGCGCCCAGAATCCGCTCGAGGAGCGGGCCGAACTCGGCCCAGACGGAAAGCGTGTTGGCCGGCCCGCCGCCGACGTTGAAGGCGGCGCCGGCGAGATCGCCCGCCCTCTCCAGGCAACGCTCGTAGAGGCGTAGCAGGTCGCCGACGTAAAGGAGGTCGCGCACCTGCTTGCCGTCGCCAAAGACGGTGATGGGGCGGCCGGTGACGGCGGCAATGACGAAGTGGGCTACCCAGCCCTGGTCCTCGACGCCGAACTGCCGGGGACCGTAGATGCACGACTGGCGCAGGCTGATGGTCTTCAAGCCGTAGATTCGGGCGTAGTCGATCGTGTATTGATCGCCGGCCCCCTTGGAGCAGCCGTAGGGCGAATGGAAGTCGAGCGGATAGCTCTCCGGAATGCCGGCAGGAAAGTCGGCGTAGGCGTATCGCTCGCCGCGTTCGACGATGCGCACGCCCTCCATACCGCCGTAGACTTTGTTCGTGGAGGCGTAGAGGACCGGCGCCTGCGGCACCACCTTGCGCACCGCTTCCAGGAGATTGAAGGTACCCAGGGCGTTGTGCTCGAAGTCCTCCCGCGGGTTGTGCACCGACGTGGTCACCGCCACCTGGCCGGCCAGGTGGAGGACGCCCTCGGCGCCGGCGATCGCCTCGCGGAGCGACCCGAAATCGCGCACGTCGCCCTGCACGAGTTGCACCTGCTCGCCATGACGCGCGCGCAGCCACGACACATTCAGGGCCGCGCCCTTACGGGAGAGATTGTCGTACAGGGTGACCGCGTGTCCCTGGCTCAGGAAATAGTCGGCGGCGTTGCAGCCGATGAATCCGGCGCCGCCGGTGATAAACAGGTTCATGGGTCCCATCCTATGCTCGGGCGACTGGTTCGCCGCGGCCGGGTCGCCGGCCAGACGCCGGCGTCAGCCGTGATCTACACGCCGGGTCACGTGCTCGCTCAGTTCTGCCCAGCGCTGCTCTAGCATGGCGCGGCTGCCGGCATCCAGCGGGCTCAGCGTCATAATCAAGGCGTCCTCGAGATTGTCTCGATAGTAGCGCCCGCGCTCGCCGACCAGGGCGAAGCCTAGCTTTCGATAGAGCGCCTGGGCCGCCTGGTTGCTGCGCCGCACCTCAAGCGTGGCCAGGCAGGCCCCCTGATCGTGGGCCCGCAGCAACGCGCGGACGAGCAGGAGCTCGCCCAGCCGCCGCCGGCGCCAGGTTGGCTCGATCACGATCGTGCTGATATGCGCCTCGTCGGCCATCAACCAATGGCCAATGTAGCCGATCAGGGGCGTCTGGCCCGGACCCGCCGCCACCAGGAGCGCGTCGTAGTGAGCCAGCCGATTCTCGGTCAGCTCGTAGACATAACCGCTGGCCGACCATGGCTGAGAGTAGACGCGGCGCTCGATGGCCATGACCGCGTCGATATCTTCCACATGCATGGGTCGAATGATAAAGGGGGGCAGCAGTATCACGTCGGGCAACGCCCCGGACGCCGTCATCAGACAGGCGGCGAGCCTCAGCTCTCGAGCGGCAGCCCGGCCGGATCGCGCAGGTAGACAGGCGCCAGCGTGGCCGGATCGTCCGCCCGGTTGCGGCGCACCTTCTCCCAGGCGATCTGGGCCAGGTGGCCGGCGCGGCGCACGCTGCTCCCCGCCGGCAACGCCCGGAAGGCGCGCCCTGCCTGGCGGATGGCCCGGCTGGCGGCGGCGTCGATCTCGCCGGCGAAAGTGACCGCCTCGGCCGATTCCGTCTCGGCCCCGGCCCCGAGGGAGGCCAGCAACGCCTCCCAGGTGATGATGTCCGGTGGGCGGTTCGTTCGCCAACCGCGGCGGCCCTGCCAGCGATAACGCCCGGCGCACACCCGGCTCCGCCCGGCCTCTGCCACGATCACCAGCAGGCCCGGCAGCTCTCCCACCCCGGCAGCCACGATGTCCAACGTCGGCACGCCGGCCAGCGGGACATGGTGCGCCAGGCTCAACCCCTTGGCCATGGCCAGACCGACGCGCAGGCCGGTGTAGGAGCCGGGGCCGATCGCCACGCCGATGCCGGTCAGGTCGCTCGCCGTGATGCCGGCACGTCCGAAAACCTCGACCAGCGCGGGCGCCAGGTCTACCGTCTGCGTCTGCGTCGCCTGCCAGCCGAGCTCGGCCACGATCGCCTGCCCGTCGTGCAGGGCCAGGCCGAGCCAGCGGGTGGCGGTGTCAATAGCCAGGAGCATGGTCACATTCCTGTGCGGTAATCCGGACGACGCCGGGGCACCTAGATGCCAAAGGCACGCTGGCGGAACTCCTTGAGCAGCGCTAACGACCGATCGCCATGGGGCGTGATACGCACGCCGCGCCGGGTCTCGCTGATGTAGCGGAGAGCGATCCAGAGCCGGTCTGCCGGCAGCATCGCCTCGATGCGCTCCGCCCATTCAATCATGACCACCGCCGGCGCCGCCAGAATGTCCTCGACGCCCGCGGTCAGGGCCTCGCGCGCGCCGTCCAGCCGGTAACAGTCAAGGTGGTAGAGCATGGCGCCGTCGCGCAGGCGCGGATACTCGTTGATCAGGACGTAACTGGGGCTGGTGACCCGGTTTGCCGAGCCCCAGCCGCGGCCGATGCCGCGGGCCAGCGCCGTCTTGCCACTGCCCAGTTCACCCGTCAGGCAGATCACGTCCCGCGGAGCGATCAACTCACCCAGGCGCACACCCAGTCGCACCGTCTGCGCTTCGCTAGTGCTGATGAAGTCGATGCTGTTTTCATCCAGGATGGCCATGGGATCTACTCACGCCCGCGTGTAGCCTCCATTATACCCTTTTCGCCTGCGATCATGGTATCATCGCCCTGGAACAGTCGAGGTTGTCTCATGCGCTTGCTCATCATCTCCGATATCCATGCCAACCTGACGGCGTTAGAGACAGTGCTACAGGATGCCGACGGCGAGTGGGACCATCTCTGGTGCCTGGGCGACGTGGTGGGTTATGGGCCCGACCCGAACGAGTGCGTGGCCCTGCTGCGGTCATTCGATCCCATCAGCCTCACCGGCAACCATGACTGGGCTGTGCTGGGCAAGCTCGACGTCGAGAGCTTCAATGAAGACGCTCAGGCCGCGATCCGCTGGACGCGAGCCGAGCTGGCGCCCGAGCACCGGGCATACCTCGAATCGCTGCCGGCAACGCTCATCCCCGAGCCTGACCTGACGCTGGCTCACGCCAGCCCCCGCCAGCCCGTTTGGGAGTACGTGCTCGACGTCAATACCGCGTTCGCCAACTTCTACCACTTTGACACCCCCTTTTGTCTGGTCGGCCACACGCACGTGCCCATCATCTTTGGCCAGGACCCGGACGGCATCCTGGTGATGCCGCCGCGTTACCGCACGCCGATTACGCTCGATCGCCAGGGGCGCCGCCTCATCATCAATCCGGGGAGCGTCGGCCAGCCGCGTGACTCTGATCCCCGGGCCGCCTACGCTCTCCTAGACCTGGAGACCTGGACCTGGGAGCACCGCCGCGTAGTCTATGACATCACCGCCACCCAGGAGCGCATGCGCGAGCACGATCTGCCGGCACGCCTGATCACCCGCCTGGAATACGGCTGGTAATCCCCGGCGGGCTCGCGGGAACCGCGCGATGCGGCGCGACGTCCTCATTGCAGAACGCAACCCGGAAGCGCGCCCACGCCGACACGAAGGCGCGCCCATCACCCTGGAGGAGACCATGAAGACCTGGAAACGAGCCCTGATGTGGCTCCTGGCGGCCAGCATGATCATCGCGGCGTGCGGCGCCATGGGCGAGCCACAGCTCATCGCGTCGGAAGCGCCGGCGGCCGACTTCGAGTTTGCTCGCGAAGAGACCGCGGGCGCCGTGGCCGACACGGCCAGCTCGGCGGCCGCTCTGCAAGGCGAGATCGCCCTGCCGGAGCAGCCCCTGATCATCCGCACGGGTAGCCTCAGTTTGGTCGTCATGACGACCGAGGACGCCATCGCCGACATCAAGAGCATGGTCGAGGGCATGGGCGGTTGGGTGGTCGAGAGCAACATCTTCAGCTCGGGCCAGGCCCGGCGCGGCAACATCACGGTACGCGTGCCGGTCGAGCAGTTCGACGCCGCCATCGCCGGCCTGAAGGAGATGGCCATCGAAGTCACCAACGAGTCCACATCGGGCCAGGATGTCACGGAGGAGTACGTCGACCTTTCCGCTCGATTGGCCAACCTGGAAGCCACCCGCGATCGGGTACGCTCGTTCCTGGAAGAGGCCCGCAACGTCGAGGAGGCCCTGGCCGTCAACCGGGAGCTGAGCCGTCTCGAGGGCGAGATCGAACAAATCAAGGGCCGCATGCAATACCTGACGCAGTCCGCCGCCTTCTCGACAATCAGCGTCAACCTGACCCCCGACGTGCTGGCGCAGCCGATCGAGATCGCCGGCTGGCGCCCTGATGGCATCGCCCGGGACGCCATCGAGGATCTCGTCACCATCCTGCAAGGACTGGGCACCTTCCTCATCCGCTTCGGCATCACGGTCCTGCCCGTCCTGATCATCATCTTCTTCCCGCTTTACCTGGTCGTTCGCTTGGTGCGCTCCGCCCTGCGCCGCCGGCGCGCCAACCGCCAGGCGGCCGCCCCGCCGCCGGTCGATTCCTGACCAAGCGACTCTCCCGACGACGCTATTGAGGCCCGCTGGATCCGCGCCCAATCCAGCGGGCCTTGCCTTGTCCTCCAGCCGTAGCAGTGGCATAATCTCCTGGACGTCAAATCTCACGGTTGACGATCCCCCAGAGTGTGCCCTATGGGCGCCAGGGCCGCCGCCATCGGGCCGGCTCTCCGCTCACGTCGCGGGCAAGCGGGAGCCTCTGGGCGACCCACACTGCTGCCGAGAACGGTACGCCCTGCCCATGTGCTGGGCGTCGCGATTGACACGTCGTGGCGCAGGCTGCCGTAACCGACCGTGCTGGATCCAGCTCGCAAGAGAGGGATGAGGAGGACGACGATGAATCCCCGCAGCTTCCTGCCCCTGCTGTTTCTGTTGGCCCTATTGCTG
>JBFGLK010000117.1:0-8152 GCA_041576195.1 Promineifilaceae bacterium (SeqCode) | reverse complement strand
ATGCGGGCCAACAAGGCCGGGCGCTACGCCTCCCCCTACCGCCACTCCTACATCCCGCACAACCCGCTGGTGCTTGGCATCTCCGTCTCCGGCACGGTGACCCGCACCCGGGAGGCCGTGGGTCTGTTTAAGAAGCAGGGCGTCCCCACGGTCGGCATCACCGGCAACCCGCAGAGCCCTCTGGCCCACCTGGCGGATCGCGTCCTGGATTGCAGCATCCCCGACTTCCCCTTCGCCCCCGGTGTCCGCTCCTATCGCATCTCGTTGCTGGCCCTCTACCTCCTGGCCATCCGCCTCGGCGAGGTCCAGGACCGATACTCCCAGGACAAAGCCAGGGCGCTCCGCGCCGAGCTGAAGGCGACGGCGGACACGATCGAAGCGACCATCGAGGCCATCGACGAGAAGACGCTGGCGCTGGCCCGGGCGGTCGCCGAGGAGAAGAACTACGTCTTTGTCGGGGACGGTCCCAACTTCGCCACGGCCCTCTTCGGCGCGGCCAAGGTGATCGAGGCGGCCGGGCGCCACGCCATGGGCCAGGAGTCGGAGGAGTGGGCGCACCTCCAGTACTTCACGTCCACCGATCCCTCGACGCCCACGTTCCTAATTTCGCCCGGCTATCGCGGCCACGAGCGCGTTGGCCATCTGATGGAACCGCTGGGTCGCCTGGGCCGGACGTCAGTGGCCATCGTGCCAGACGGGGACACAGTCGTCGCCCCGGGCGCGGACTGGGTCTTGCCCGTCGTTGGGCCGGTGCGCGAGGCGTTCACGCCAATGGTCTACGCCACGGCCACCGAGCTCTTCTCCGCCTACCTGGCGGACGTCATCGGCGAGCCCTTCTTCCGCCGAACAAACCCGACGTACATCGGGGCCGAGGACATTCGGAATACGCCAATCGTGGAGGACGTGAAGGAATAGTGTGGAGCGTGGTGTGCGGAATGCGGAGTAGTGCGCCGCTCCATACGCCGCGTTCCCCATTCCGCATTAGATCGGCCGGACCCGGGGGGCCAGCGCCGCGAGGCGCCGCTCGGCCTCGGCGGGGGGGGCGTCCAGGGCGTAGCGGGCGCCATATCCCTCGATCGTAAACGAGGCGGCCACGGTGCCCATGAGCACCGCGCGTAACGGGTCGCCTGTCTGGCGGAGACCGACGGTGAAGGCGCCGCCGAAGGCGTCGCCGGCGCCGGTTACGTCGACGACCCTGGCCGGGTAGGCGGGGATGGCGGAGAAACGCCGGGCGGCGGCGTCGTAGAGGAGACAGCCGTCCGGCCCGCGCTTGACGACGACCAGGGGAGGGCCCCAGGCGGCGAACGTCTCCGCCGCCTCGAACAGGTTCGCCGTGCCCAGCAGCAACCTGACCTCGAGCTCACTGGGGAGAAAGGCGTCGATGGCCGCGCTATAGGCCCGGATTTCAGGCTCGGTCTCCGGCGTGAGAGGGTACTCGCCGGGATCGACCGTGATCTGGCGCGCGCCGCGACGGCGGAAAGCCTGCACGAGCTCCAGGTGGCTGCGCAATTGCAGCGGGGCGATGTGGACTGCATCGACGCCGGAAAGCTGGTCGGCGACGTCCTCGCGGCGCAGTGCCAACGGGCTCTGCAAGTTGCGCGTCTCTACCAATGAGCCGACATAGCCCTCCAGCTCTGGCGGCATCGGCTGCCCTATCCGGGCGAAGTGGGCCGCCGGGTCGGTGTCGATCCGGGTCTTTTCGTCCGTGTAGGCGTAGAAGGTGCGCATCTCCTGCCAGCCGGGCACGCGCCGCACGTACCGCGTCTGGATGCCCTGGCCGGACAGGTTGTCGAGCCATTCCTGAGGGTAGTTCTCGCCCGCCTTGGCCAGCAGGAAGACCTCGGGGGTCCAGACCCGGGCGCCGACGGCTGCGTAGATGCCGTTGCCGCCCACCTGATTGACGCGGGCCTCGTCCGTGGCGGAGATGAGGAAGTCGATGCGCAGGCCGCCGCAGATGACGGTGGTCATGGCAGCCTCAGGCGTTCAGCGGCGCGACGCGGGAGCGGAGCCACTCCAGGCGGCGATCCCGCTCGGCTGTCGGGGGCGCATCCCATGCCGGCAGGCCAAACTGCTCCAGGGCGAAGCTGGCGCTGACGGCACCACGCAGGGCGGCCTCGAGCGGCGGCAGGCCGTCGCCCAGCCCGGTGAGGAAGCCGCCGCAATAGCTGTTGCCCGCACCGGTGACGTCCACGAGCGTTGCCGGCACTGCCGGTAGCCGCCAGCCGGTGCCGTCGCGACCGCGCACGATCGAGCCGCTCTCGCCCATGCGCAGGGCCACCAGCGGCGCGCCCCATGCGAGCAACGTGTCCATGATGGCGTCCGGATCGCTCTGCCCCGTGATCTGCTTCCCCTCGCCGCGGTCCGGCGAGAAGAGATCCACCCGTGGCAGCACCCGGCGGAACGCCGGCCCTGGCTCCTCCAGGTGCGTCGTCGAGGGCTCGTAGACCAGGGCCAGCCTCGGATTGGCCGCGCGCAGCGCCACAAGGGCCTCTTCCAGCTCGTCCAGCGTGCCCCACTGCAGGTGGAAGCCGCGCGCCCGCGTGTAGGCGGGCGGCAGCTCGACGCTCCGGATCTTGTGGCGCTCGAAGTCGTCCAGGCTCGTGCGGAAGATCTCGATGCGCCGCTCGTCCGGCTCGAACACCTGCCACGCGCGGGCGGTGGGATAGTCCGGGCGCAGCACCAGCCCGGCCATGTCGACCCCGAAGCGGGCCAGCGAGCGGCGGTGCTTTTCGTCCAGGTCCGGGCCCACCGACGCTGCATAGCCGAGATGGTCGTTCCAGACGCGCATGCCCACCAGAGCATGTAATCCGGCGCCACCAAGCGTGTTCATGAAGGTCTGGCCATCGGGGAAGACGATGTCGTCGATGATCAGGTTGGAGAGGGTGACATAGTCGACGCTCATGCGGGGACCTCTTCGAGGGGTTGGGACTCCGGCTGGCGGCGCACGACGACGGCCAGGAGGGCGGTGCCGATGGTGGCGGTGACCACGCAGAGCACCCAGACAAGGCGGATGCCGGCCGACTCGTAGATCGTTCCGGCCAGGGCCAGGCCGATGGAAGGGCCGATGCCGTACAGGCTCGCGGCGTAGAGCGCCTGGCCGGAGGCGCGCCAGCGTGCCGGCAGGATGCGGTCGACGTAGAGCACGGCGACGACGAGCAGGGCCATCATGCCGATGCTATGCAGGACCTGTGTCGGGAGCACCAGGTAGGGGTTCTCGATGAACGTATAGAGGATCCAACGTAGTGGCAGGGCGCCAACGCCGCCGATAAACACGATGCGGAAGCCCCAGCGTCGCAGGAATGCCGGCACCCGGGCCATCAACGGCACCTCGAACAGGGCGGAGATGGCCAGGGCGGTGCCGATAACCCAGCCCGGCGCGGCGATGTCTCGCAGATAGACCGCGAGATAGTTGTTGACGATGCCCAGGGTCGTGCCGATCAACAGCGCCCCCACGAGGAACACGGTGAGCGCCGGTTTGAGCCGTAGGAGGCTCAGCCCTTCCCGCCAGCGGACGTCCCCGTGGACCTCCGCATCGGGCAGCGTGAGTCCGATGAGACCCAGGACGAGGTAGCTCAGGCTGTAGAGCGGCAGAATCCACCAGATAGCCCGGTCGACCAACCACGCACCGATGCCAAAGGAGGTCACGGCGAAGCCGATGGAGCCCCAGAGACGGATGCCGCCGAAGGTATCGCGCTGGCCATTTTGCTCCAGGTGCTCCAGCGCCAGGGAGGTGCCGAGGATGGCCACAGGCGCGCGCATCACCGCGTGCAGGGCGTAGAGCACGAGCAGGAGGCGGTAGTCGGCCGTGGCGGCGAAGGCGGCGATTGCGGCCGCGGCGCCAAAGCAAGCCAGCACCAGCGCCCGCCGGTGGAGATGGTAGATGTCGGTCACCAGGCCCCAAACCGGCTGCACCAGAAACGCGATCAGCGGCCCAAGCGCCAGGAGCCCGCCGATTTGCGTGCCGGAAAGCCCGATCGACGCCAGGTAGAGGGCGAGGTAGGGCATGAGGATGCCGATGCCGGCATACTCGAGGCTGAAGAAGAGGCGAAAACGGGCGGTGGGGGACATGGGGGTGGGGTGGCTGGATTGCTGGTTGGCTAGTTGGCTGGGTAGGTAATAGCGTAGCCTGCTGCGCCGGTCAGGTAGTCAGAACGTCCGCCCGTTCGCCTTTGGTTGAGTAGGTCACTCTGCACTCCGCACTCCACATTCCGCACTTAGGTGAGCAGGTCGAGGATGGCGGCGGCGTAGAGGCGCGCGGTGAGCAGCAGGCCGTCCACCTCCACGTATTCGTCGGCGGCGTGGGCGTTGCCGCCCGGCGGGCCGAAGCCGCACACGGTGGGGATGCCGGCCTCGATGAGCAGGTAGCCCTCGTTGGCCGGGCCGGCCCCGACCGTCGCCGGGCGTCGGCCGGTCAGGCGCTCGGTCCACTGGGCCAGGGCGACGACCAGCGGCGTGTCCGCCGGGATGGACACTGCCGGCAGGTCCACGAACTTCTCCCAGGCGAAGCGGACGCCCCGACGGCGCGCCGTCACCCGTGCAATCATCTTGGCCAGATCCGGCTCCAGCGCTTCCCACCGCTGGCCGGGCAGCAGGCGCATGTCGATCGTTGCCTCGGCGGTCGCGGGGACCATGCTTTGCCCCTCGCCGCCGTGGATGAGTGTGCCTGGCGTAATGACCGGCCGCCGGCCGGGAAAGGCGGAGTGGGGCGTGAAGGCGGGTTGCCAGGCCTCGAGCGCCAGGAGCAACTCGGCCAGGGCCGTCACCGCGTTTGCCCCCTGGCTGCCGTGCTCCCAGCCGTCTGCCCCGGTGTGCGTCGACTCCCCGAGCGCCCGTACGCGCAGGCGGATCAGCCCGCGATGGCCGATGTTGAGCTGCTCGAGGCCGGGGTAGGTGTAGATCGCCTGGCCGGGCGGCAGGAACCCGTCGCGCAGGAGGGGCGTGATCCCGAGCCGCCCGGTGGCCCCGGTCTCCTCGTCGGGCACGCAAGCCAGCGTGAGGCGCCCGCTCAGCCGGTCCGCCACCGCGGCGATGGCGCCGAGCACGTGGATGCCGATCGCGATGCCGGCCTTGTTGTCGCAGGCGCCACGGCCGATGAGGCGCCCATCGCGGACGGCCGCGGCGAAGGGGGGCGCGCTCCAGGCGGCGGGGTCGCCTGCCGGCACCGTGTCCAAGTGGCCGACGAGGAGCACGCCTGGTCCGTCTGGGCCGACGCCGGCGAGGACGTTCGGCCGCCCGGGCGCGTAGGCCGGCAGCGCGGGCGCCAGCCCCTCGGCGGCCAGGGCCGCGGCGATGGCTTCGGCCACGGCCTGCTCCGGGTGCTCGCCGCTAACGCTGGGGATCTGAACCAGGTGTTGGCAGAGGGCGAGCAGGTCCGCCTCGCGCGCCACCAGGCGTTCCCAGACGAGGTGCCGGCAGGCGGCCCGTTCGGCGTCAGACGGCACGATGCGCCCTTAATGTCACCGTGATGACCGCGCCGACCGGGGCCATGGTGACGCGAGGGCCGTCGACGACCGGGTCCACGATCGCGCAGCCCCAGTTGCGCAACCGGTCCAGAGACCAGCGAGTCTGGGGGTGGGCCCAGAGCCCGTGGTTCATTGACGGGGCGATGACGACCGGGCAGCCGGCGCCGAGCCCGTCGGCGATCATGGAGGTGGCCAGATTGTCCGCCAGCCCCAGGGCGATCTTGTTGAAGGTGTTGAACGTGCAAGGCGCCACGAGCATCGTGCCAAAAGGGTAGCGGTCCAGCGGGTCCTGGCGATACTCGTGGATCCAGTGGTTGCCGGGCACATCCATGATGGTGGCCGGGGGCAGGACCAGGGCGACGTTGGGCGTGAGCACTGAGTAGACGGTAATCCCGCGGGCGAGGAAAGCGCGGATGAGGTCCGGTACCTGGTTGGCGGTGCCGGCACCGGTGACGTACAGGAAGATGGCGTTTTCTTGCGGCATTGGGTCCTCAACCATCTGGCGACTCGCGGGTCTGAGCGGAGTGGCGCGTTTCCGGAGTCTGATTATAGTGTAGGCGCGTCTGCCGGACATTCACCAATCGGCCAACAAGCAAGGAGGAGAAGGTGGCCACGAAAGTCATTCTTGACGTCGATACAGGCACTGACGATGCCGTCGCGTTGATGCTGGCGGCGCTCTCACCAGACCTGGAGCTGCTGGGCGCGACGACGGTGGTCGGCAACTGCCCGGGCCCGATCTGCACCGAAAACACGCTGCGCACGTTTGAGCACATCGGGATGGACGTGCCGGTCTATCAGGGCATGGTGTCGCCGCTGGTACGGCCGGACTTTCCCCGGCCGACCGTCAGCGCCATTCACGGCGACTACCTCGATCTGCCGGCCGCCCGCGGTCGCCCGCAGCCGGCGCACGCGGTCGACTGGCTGGTCGACACCATCCGCGCCTTGGCCGGTGACATCACGCTGGTGCCTGTGGGGCCGCTGACCAACATCGCGGCGGCCCTTCGCCGGGCTCCGGGCATCGTCGACCAGGTCCCTGAGCTGGTCATCATGGGAGGCGCCCATCATCTGGGCAATCGGAGCCCGCTGGCCGAGTTCAACGTCTGGGTCGATCCGGAGGCGGCGCGGCTGGTGGTCAACGGTGGCTGGCCGATGCGGATGGTGCCGCTCGACGTCACGCACAAGGCGCTGATCGACCTCGACGACTGCCGGCGGCTGCGCGGGCTCGGCACGCCGGCCGGGGCCGCCGCGGCGACGTTCATCGAGCGGCGCATCGAGGGATACCGGCGCACGCAGCCCATGGCCAATGCGGATGCCGCGCCCGTGCATGATGCGCTGGCCGTCTGTGCCGTGATCGATCCGACGGTGATTGAGACGGCGTTCATTCACGTCGACGTGGAGACCCGGGGCGCTCTAACCGATGGCGTGACGGTCTGTGATTTCCGCAGCCGCCCAACCCACCCGCCGAACGTCCATTTTGCCCTGGACGTCGATTTGCCGAAGTTCAAGGCGATGATGTTCGACATCCTGGGGAGACGGGCCGCCGCCTGAGGGTAACGGCCCACCGGGCCGTCTCTATGGGGATGCCATGGCGGCGCGGCGGGCGTTGTCGATGAAGGCCCGGCACTTGACGAGGTCCTTCTTGCCGCGCTCCAGGTTGAGCCGTGTGTTGGCGTCGACGCCCCATGGCCGCACCTGGCGAATGCCCTCAGCCACGTTGTCCGGATCGAGGCCGCCCGCCAGGATGACGGGCGTGCGACACCGCTCGACAATGGCTCGGCTGACACGCCAGTCGTGGACACGCCCTGTGACCCCCAGGTAGCCGGGCACTGGATCCTCCGTGTGCACCAGCTTGGTGTCTAGCAAGAAGAAGTCAGCGTATGGGTCGTAGCCCTGGGCAATGCCCACGGAGTCGATCACGTGGGCATCGGGCTCCGGGGCCACCGGGATGGCCATCATCACCTTCACGGGCCGGACCGACCTACAGAACGCGGCGAACCTTTCGGGCGAGGGCAGGTCGTTGGGGCACAAATGGACCACGTCCGGCCGAAGCGCCCGGGCCATGCGGGCGATGCGCTCGAGATCGTCGTGGATTGGCAGGACGACGACGGCGACGCGGCCGCGGAAGGTCTCCAACATCAGGCCGGCCCGGTCCGCCCCGTCCTCCCGCCACTCGACGCCAAGGTGATCGACGCCCATGTCGACCAGGGCCCCCGCGTCTTCGAGCGTCCAGGCGCCATAGATCTGCACGTGCATGGGGTCCCTCCTAGAGGGCGAGCAGGTTGTTCCAGGCGATCTCGGTCAGGCCGTTGGCCAGGGCCGGGATGTCTTCCTCGTTGACGGCCTGGATCGTGGCGACCATGTCTGCCGGCAGGGCGCCAACGCCGCGCAGGGCGCCGCCAAGCGCGGCGGCCATGGCCGCGATCGTGTCCGTGTCATTGCCAATGTTGGTGCCGCCGATGGCGCAGGTCAGCGGATCCCCGCCGGCGGCGACGAAAATGCCGATGGCCGCCGGGGCGGACTCCACCATCATGACCGAGTTGCCGACCGCGGCCTCGATCCCGCGCAGGGCTTCCTCCAGCGACGTGGCCCGCAGCGCCTCGTCGACGGCCAGCTCGATGCGCCGGCGCACGCTCGGGCCGGCGACCGTGCGGCCCTCGTGCCGGCCCAGGCGCTCGCCGAGGCGGGCCCCT
>JBFGLK010000116.1:0-8212 GCA_041576195.1 Promineifilaceae bacterium (SeqCode) | reverse complement strand
GGGCGACTGACGGGCGCAGCAGGCTGCGCCCCTACGCGCCCCGTGCCGCACTCCGCCCCCCCCAGCCATCTGCGCTATGCGAAGCGCCTGTCGCTCCTACCCTGCTTCGTCGCCGATCCGATCGGCGCCGCCCGCCGGCAGACAGTCCACGAAGGGATCGACGGTGCCTTCTGACCGATCGGTCGCCTCCGGTTGCAGCGCCTCGGTCGGGGACACGCTCCACGGCCGGGCGTAGAGGTTCTCGCCACAGAAGCGCAGAAGCGCTTTGTCATCGGCCGTCAACGTGCGGTGATAGGGTGGCCCATAGACAGCCAGATCGGCTTTCATGCGCGTGCGCAACAGCGATAGCTGCTGGATCGACAGATAGCCGCGGGCGCACGCCTGGGCGTCGGCGGGCAGCGCCGCCAGCTTCTGGCGCATCACCGCCGGCTCATAGTGCTCGAGCGGGCAGACGAGATTGTCCTTGACGCGCAAATAGAGAGAGCGGGTGCCGCCAGCCAGGAGCATGCCGTTGCCCCGGTCGTAGTACCAGTGAGTGCAGGCCAGAAAGAGCGCCTCGCGCTCCGCCCGCGTGAGTGGGCGGGCCGTCCATCGCGCCAGACGGACCGGCGTGGCCACCTCCATCGTCTCCCATAGGGCGGCATACGCGCCCAGACGGCGCTCCGCCACGCGGACGCGGTTCTGGCGGCTGAAGCTGTTGGCCAGATAGAGACCGATGATCCCCAGGCCCAGCTTGATCGCCAGGTCGAGCAGATCGACCATCGTTGGGGCAGCAACGGGATCCATGCGCTCACCTCCTTCGCAGGGCACAGCACGAGCGTGATAGTCCTGGATAGCACAGTTGGCGCCCAATCGCAACCGGCGCCTGGCCGATGCGGCGACCGGCCAGGCATGGCCGCTGACGGGCGCAGCAAACGGCGTCCCTACGCCCCATTCCACAATCCGCAATCTGGCGCGCCGCCGCGCGGGCCAGTAAGATAAGGGCGGCCCGACATCCCGTTCTGCCAGAGAGGAGAGAACCCCATGACCACCACCAAACCCCGCTTCGCCCCCGGCGTCGTCACCGGCGACGACGTCCAGGCCCTGTTCGCCCTGGCCAAGGCCAACGCGTTCGCCCTGCCGGGTGCCAATGTCACCGGCACCAACACGGTCAACGCCGTCCTGGAGACGGCGCGCGAGGTCAACTCGCCGGTCATCATCCAGTTCTCCAACGGGGGGGCGACGTTCTTTGCCGGCAAAGGGCTCGGCAACGAAGGCCAGCGCGCGGCTATCGCCGGGGCGATCTCCGGCGCCCACCACGTCCACGAGCTGGCCGCCCTCTATGGCGTCCCCGTCATCCTGCACACCGACCACGCCGCCAAGAAGCTCCTGCCCTGGATCGACGGCCTACTCGACGCCGGCGAAGCGTTCTACCGCGTCCACGGCATCCCCCTCTACAGCTCCCACATGCTCGACCTTTCCGAAGAGCCCCTGGAAGAAAACGTGGCCATCTGCCAGCGCTACCTGGAGCGCATGAGCAAGATCGGCATGACCCTCGAGTTCGAGCTGGGGGTGACCGGCGGCGAAGAGGACGGCGTGGACAACACGGACGTGGATAGCTCCCGTCTCTACACCCAGCCCGAAGAGGTGGCCTACGCCTACGAGGCACTTATGAAGGTCAGCGACCGCTTCACCGTGGCCGCCGCCTTCGGCAACGTCCACGGTGTCTACAAGCCGGGCAACGTCCAGCTGCGCCCCATCATCCTGCACAACACCCAGCGCCACATCGAGGAGCGCTTTGGGGCCGGTGAGAAGCCGATCAACTTCGTCTTCCACGGCGGCTCAGGCTCGAGCCTGGCCGAGATCCGCGAGGCGATCTCCTACGGGGCGGTCAAGATGAACATCGACACCGACCTGCAATGGGCCTTCTGGGACGGCATCCGCCGCTACTACCACGCCAACGAGGCCTACCTGCAGGGCCAGATCGGCAACCCGGACGGCGACGACGTGCCCAATAAGAAATATTACGACCCCCGGGCCTGGCTGCGGCAGGCGGAGGCGTCGTTCCGCGCCCGCCTCAAGGGGGCGTTTGCGGATCTGAACAGCGTGAATGTGTTGGGGCGGGTCGGGTAGTCGGGTAGTTGGTTGGTTGGTCACGCGCGACGTGACCGGCCACGATACCCGGCCCGGGAAGGCGCAGGATGGCGAGGGCACCCACATGAACGGCGGCGATCCCTGGCAGAGCGGCCTGCCGTATGAGCCGTTCATGGGGCGCTGGAGCCGCCGGATCGCCCCTCTCTTTCTCGATTGGCTGGCGCTCCCGGGTGGTCTGCGCTGGCTGGACGTGGGCTGCGGTACCGGCGCGCTCTGCGCCCAGATCGCCCGCCAGGCACGACCGCGGGACGTCCTGGGTATCGATCCCTCGCCCGAGTTCATCGCCCACGCCCGGGAGACGGCCCAGGCGATCCCGCGCCTACGCTTCGAGGTGGCCGGCGCGGAAGCGATCCCGGCCCGCGACGGCTCCTTCGACGTCGCCGTCTCCGCTCTGGCGCTCAACTTCTTCCCGGACATCCGGGCCGGCCTGGCCGAGATGCGGCGGGTGGTGAAGAGCGGGCGGGCGATTGCCGCCTACGTCTGGGACTACGCCGCGGGGATGCAGATGTTGCGCGTCTTCTGGGACGCGGTCGTTTCCCTGGACCCGGACGCCCTCCCTCTGGACGAAAAGGTACGCTTCCCCGTTTGCCAACCGGATGCCCTGGAGACTGCTTTCGCCCAGGCCGGGCTGGTCGGGCTCGAGGTGCGCCCGTTGGAGACGCCAACCGTCTTCGAGAGCTTCGACGACTACTGGCAGCCCTTCCTCGGGGGTGTGGGACCGGCTCCGGGCTACGTCGCCGCCCTCAGCCCGGGGCACCGGGCGAGGCTGGAGGCCGCGCTTCGGGGAGCTCTGCCTATCCAACCAGACGGGTCGATCCCCCTCACGGCCCGGGCCTGGGCGATCCGCGCCCGAGCCTAGGAGACGGCGATGACGCCCCCGACCGAGCTCATCCTGCACGTCAACGGCGGCGAGCACCGGGTCGCGGTCGATCCGGAGACGCCGCTGCTCACCGTCCTGCGCCAGGACCTGGGGCTCACGGGGCCAAAGTATGGCTGCGGCTCGGAGCAGTGCGGGGCCTGCAAGGTGCTGGTCGACGGCGTCGCCGTCCCCTCCTGCCAGCTGCCGGTCGGCCAGGTGGGCGGGCTGCCGGTGGTGACGGTCGAGGGGCTGGGGACGGCGGACGCCATGCACCCGTTGCAGGAGGCGTTCGCTGAGGAGCAGGCGATTCAATGCGGCTATTGCGCTGCCGGCATGATCATCGCCGCCCAGGGCCTGCTCAACCGCGTCCGCTACCCCACCGACGACCAGATCCGCGAGGCGCTGGCCGACAACCTCTGCCGCTGCGGCATCTACGACCGGGTGCGCCGGGCCATCAAGCTGCGCGTGGGCCGGCCGGAGCCGGCGCGGCTCACGGTGCGCCATCCCGCCCCGGTCGGCCCACCGTCCGAGGCGGCGCTGCCCCCGGCCCTCCTGGCGACGCCTGAGCTGGACCGCTGGCTCCGGGTCGACGAGGCCGACACGGTGACCGCCTTCAGCGGCAAGGTGGAGCTCGGCCAGGGGCTACGCACCGCCCTGGCCCAGATCGTGGCCGAGGAGCTGGACCTGGCCCTGGAACGCGTGCGCGTGGTCATGGCGGACACGGCACTCACCCCGGACGAGGGCAACACGGTTAGCAGCATGTCGCTAGAGACGAGCGGGGCCGCTCTGCGCTGGGCCGCCGCGGAGGCGCGCCGGCGCCTGCTGGCGATCGCCTACGAGGAGCTGGAGGCGCCACCCAAGCGCCTGGTCGTGGACGACGGCGTGATCCGCGATCCGGTCAGCGGGCGCGAGACGACCTATTGGGCCGTGGCCGGCGGACGGCCGCTAGGCGGCGAGGTGACCGGCGTGGCCCGGCCCAAAGCGCCGGCGGCGCACCGGCTGGTGGGCACCTCAGCGCCGCGGCTGGACCTGCCGGCCAAGGTGACCGGGGCGCCGGCCTTTATTCAGGACCTGACGCTGCCCGGCATGGCGCACGCCCGCGTCGTGCGGCCGCCCCACCCCGGGGCCCGGCTGGCCGCCGTGGACGCCGCCGCCGTGGAGCGCCTGCCGGGCGTACTGGCGGTGGTGCGCGACGGGAGCTTCCTGGCCGTCGTCGCGGAGCGCGAGGAGCAGGCGGCGCGGGCGGCCGAGGCGCTGCGCGAGCGGGCGGCCTGGGAGGGGGCGTTCTCCCTGGCCGACGAGGGCTCGGTCTATGCGAAGCTATTTGACGGGCCGGCCGAGTCGAACCTCGTCGTCGACGGCGCCACGGTCGACGGGCCGATCCCACCGTGGGCGCCGCCCGCGGCAACCGTGCGGACGCGCTCGGCCAGCTACCACCGCCCCTATCAGATGCACGGCGCGCTGGGCCCGGCGACGGCCGTGGCCCACCTGGAAGACGGGCGGCTGACGCTCTGGGTCCAGACGCAGGGCGTCTTCCCCCAGCGGGAGGCGATCGCCGCCGCCCTGGGCCTGCCGGCAGCGGCCATCCGGGTCATCCAGCGCGACGGCCCCGGCGTCTACGGCCACAGCGGCGCCGACGACGCTGCTCTCGACGTGGCCCTCGTGGCCCGTAACCTGCCCGGCCGGCCGATCCGGCTCGCCTGGACCCGGGCGGACGAACACCGGTGGGAGCCGTATGCGCCGGCTATGCGAATCGACCTGGCCGCGGCGCTGGACGCCGCCGGGAACGTGCTCGCCTGGAGCCACGACGTCTGGAGCCTACCCCACTTCGGCCGGGCGCGCGGCGGGCCCGAGTCGACCCTGATCGCCGCCGGCCACCTGGCCACCCCCCTGCCCCAACCGCCGGCCCGCGCGCCCCGAGGGCCCCACAGCGCCGGCTACCGCAACGCCGACCCGCTCTACGCCTTCCCCGCGCGCCGGATCGTTCACCACCACCTGCCCGAGAGCCCGCTGCGCACCTCTTCGCTGCGCGGCCTGGGCGCCTTCGCCAACGTCTTCGCCATCGAGTCGTTCATGGACGAGCTGGCGGACGCTGCCGGGGCGGACCCGCTGGCCTTCCGCCTGCGCCACCTGGCGGACGAGCGGGCGCGGGCTGTCTTACTCGCCGCCGCGGAGCGCGCCGGCTGGCAGCCCGGCGGGCAACAGCCGGGGCCCGGGCGCGGCCGCGGGCTGGCCCTGGCCCGCTACAAGAACCGGCAGGCCTACGCCGCCGTCGTCGTCGACCTGGCGGTGGCGCCCGGGGACCGCCGTATCCGCCTGGAGCGGGCCGTCATCGCCGCCGACGCCGGCCAGATCGTCTCCCCGGACGGGCTGGCCAACCAGCTCGAAGGCGGCTTTGTGCAGGCGGCCAGCCAGGCGCTGTTCGAGCGGGTCACCTGGGACGCGGGCGGCCTCACCAGCGTCGATTGGGACAGCTACCCGATCCTGCGCTTCCCCGACGCCCCGGTTGTCGAGGTAGTCTTGCTCAACCGGCCCGACGCGCCGACCGTCGGCGCGGGCGAGGCGGCCACCGGCCCAACCCCGGCAGCCATCGCCAACGCCGTCTTCGCCACCACCGGCCGCCGGCTGCGGGCGGTGCCGTTCATGGACGAACGCACCTCTACCCCCAACCACCCGACGACCTGACCACGGGCGACCTGGCGGTCGCCTTGGCCTCCCGCGGCACGGGCGCGGCATGGGCGCAGCAGGCTGCGTCCCTACACGGGCGCGGCGTGCTCCAGGCCAAGATAGCGCTCGACCAGCCGGCGGCGCCAGACCAGGCGCAGCGTGGCGGCCGCGGCGATGACGATCACCAGTACGATGGCCGTGTCGATTGGCTGGAGGACGATCAGGCCGTAGAAGCGGCGGAGCGGTGTGAGGACCAGGATCGCGGCATAGACGAGCAGCATGCCGGCAGCCAGCAACGCCGGCCGCCGGTCCCCGCTCAGCTTGTCGCCGCCGACCCAGAACGGCGTCGGCGGCTCGACGAAGACGATCAGCAGGGCGCCGAAGAGGATCGTGGCGAACGTCGTGGCCTGCTGGGCATAGGCGACATCCGGCTGGCCGAGCGCCGCCTGGCTGCGCCCGATGAACAGCAGGTAGACGGCCAGGCTGGCGATGCCGGACAGCAGCACGGCCGGCACGACGAAGTGGAAGAGCTGGCGCACCAGGCTCATCTCGCGCAGCGGGGCCGGGCGGGCCCACAGGGCCAGGACGAAGCCGGGGACGGAGAGCGTCAGCGTCGAGGCGAGCGCGTTTTGCGCCGGGGTGAAGGGGAAGCCGATATCCACGATGCCGATGGTGGCGATCAAGAAGGCCAGGTAGAGCACGCGGGTCAGGTAGAGGCGCAAAACGTCCTGCATGCCCTGGAGGATGCGCTGCCCTTCCAGGAGCGTCTGCGGCAGGGCGGCGAACGAGTCCCCCAGCAGCACGATGTCCGCCACGTGGCGGGCGGCCTGGCTGCCGCTTTGCATGGCGATGCCCAGGTTGGCCCGCTTCAGCGCCAGCACGTCGTTGACCCCGTCGCCGGTCATGGCCACGTAATGCCCCTGGGCGCGATAGGTCTCGATCAGGCGCTCCTTCTGTTCGGGCGTGATCCGGCCGAAGATCTGGGCTCGGCCGGCCGTCGCGTTGAAGTCGGCCTCGCTCAGGTCGGCCAGCTCCGGGCCAGAGACGAGCTCCAGTCCGGGGGCCGCCGCCGGGCCCGCGCCGAAGAAGCCCGCCTGGCGGGCCAGGGCGGCCACGGTCTCGGGGTTGTCGCCGGAGATGATCTTCTGCTGGATGCCGGCACGGGCGAAGCCGGCCAGCGTCTCCCGCGCCTCTGGGCGCAGCTCGTCGCTCAGGGCGACCAGGCAGAGGGGCCGCAGGTCTGCCGGCAGGCGCGGCCCGCCCTCCCCCGCCGCCAGCGCCGCCGCGTCCGTCCCCTGGGCCAGCAGCAAGACGCGCAGGCCCCGCGCCGTCCACGCCTCGAGGTGGGGGTGGAGAGGCGCGCCCGCGCCAGGCACGCCGGGATCCAGTTTGGGCGCCAGGATCTCCGGCGCGCCGAGGACGAAGGCGCCCGGTCGCCCCGGGTCGGCGAAGACGACGCCGCTCCACTTGCGCTGCGAGGAGAACGGCGCCTCGGCGGCCAGCGGCACGCGCCGTCCTGAGCAGGCCTGGGCGAGAGCCTCGCTGGTGCGGTTGCCGCCCGCCAGGCTGCCGGCCATGTCGCCGAGGAGGCGGCGGAGGTCGGTCTCTTCTCGGCCCACCGCCCCGTCCAGGGGCTGGATGTGTTCCAGCCGCAACCGGTTGGAGGTGAGCGTGCCGGTCTTGTCCAGGCAGATGAGGCTGACGTGGCACAGCGACTCGACCGCGTTGATCCGCTGGATGAGCGCCCCGCGCCCGGCCATGCGCACGGCGCCGATGGCGTAGGCGGCCACGATCATGAGAAACAGGCTGCTCGGCGCGATCCCGAAGAGCACGGATGCCTGGCGCGCGTTGTCCAGCAGCGGCCGCCCGTGCAACAGGGCGCGGATCGTCAGCAGGCCGGCCAGCGCCACGACGACGGCCAGCAGGACCCGGATCACCAGGTTGATCTGCCGTTGCAGCGGTGTGAGCTGGCGCTGGTAGCGGCGGGCCTCCGCCGTCAGGCGATTGGCGAAGCTGTCGGCCCCGACCTTCTCGGCGACGTACTCACCCTCCCCGCTGACGCAGTAGCTGCCCGAGAGCAGGGCGTCGCCGGCCCGTTTGCGCACCGGATTGGACTCGCCGGTGAGCAGCGACTCGTCCACGCTCAGCTCGCCGCTTGCCAGCCGGCCGTCGACGACGATCTGATCGCCCGGCCCCACGAGCAGGACATCGCCCGCCACGATCTCCGCGGGCTCGACCGCGCGGGTCGCGCCGTCCCGCCGCACCGTGGCCCGCGGGTGGACGAGCATGGCGATCCGGTCCAGCTTGCGCCGGGCCCAGGTCTCCTGGGTCACGGCGACGGCCACGTTCAGGATGGCCACGCCGGTGGTGAAGAAGGCGTCGATGGGCTGGCCCATGGCCAGTAGGGCGATGCCCAGGCCGAGAAGGACGACGTTGAAGAACGTCAGCAGGTGGTCGAGCAGGATGGCCAGGACGGAGCGCCGGCCCGCGCCGGCGAAGGCGTTGCCCTGGCCGGCGGCGCGGCGGGTCCGCGCCTCCGCCTCGGAGAGGCCG
>JBFGLK010000115.1:0-8325 GCA_041576195.1 Promineifilaceae bacterium (SeqCode) | reverse complement strand
CCCACGCCGTCCACCCCGATCCCATCAGCGGCGCCCACTGCTGGCTGCAGAAGGCCGTCAACGTGCGCAAGGCGGGGCCCGACGAGCGACACGGCGACGTCTGGGTGGACACGGCCCGCTCGATGGCCGTCTACGAGGCATGGAAGGCCATGACCCGCCCGGCGCATCAGGTCAGCCCGGACGGCCTGCGCCGCCCGCTCTGGCTCAAGCGCCCGCTTAAGCCCGTCGTCGAGGCGTACCGCCTGCCGCCGACCCCCGATCCCCAACCCCCGGTCCCCGATCCTCATGTGGTTTGAGCCCCTGATCCGCGAAGAGACCGGCTGCGCTGCCTACCTCGTCGGCTCGGCGGAGACCGGCGAGTGCGCCGTCTTCGATCCGCTGTGGGACATTCGCCCCTACGTGTGGGTGGCCAATCGCAAGGGCGCGCGTGTTCGCTACGTCATCGACTCCCATAGCCACGCCGACCACGTCTCCGGCGCTCGCCGCCTGGCTGCGGCGACTGGGGCCGAGCTCATCCTGCCCGAGCTGGCCGAGGTGACCTACGAGGCCCGCCGGGTGAAGCACGGTGATCGCCTGCGGATGGGCGAAGTGGTCATGGACATCGTGCACGTGCCCGGCCACCGGCCCGAGCAAATCAACCTCCTGATCACCGATCTGAGCCGGGGCGAGGAGCCGTGGTGCGTCCTGACAGCCGACTTCGTCCTGGTCGGCGACGTCGCCCGCCCGGACCTGGCGCAGCGGGGTGAGGAGGGGGCGCCGGTCCTGTTCGACGTGTCCTTGCCGCGCTTCCGGGCGCTGCCCGACTGGGTGGAGGTCTACCCCGGCCACGTGGCCGGGTCGACCTGAGGCCGCGTCACGAGTGGCAAGATTGTCACTACCGTCGGCTACGAGAAGCGCTTCAACCCGGCGCTGGGCTTTGAGGATCGCGACGCATTCATCCGCTTCATGACCGAGGGCCAACGCGCCCGGCCGGCCAACATGGCCCAGATCGTGGCCATCAACCAGGGGCGCGCGCCGCTGACGATGACGCTGCCGGCCGTCCCGTCGCTGGCTCCGGAAGAGGCCATGGCGCGGCTGGAGGCGGGCCACGTGCTGGTCGATACGCGCGAGGCGCCGGCGTTTGGCGCGGCGCACGTACCCGGCGCCCTGAACGTGCAGCTGGCCAGCGCGGAGTTCGAGCAACGGGTGGGCTGGGTGGCGCCGCCAGACGCCCAGTTCATTCTGTTGACGGAGCGGGACGAGGAGGTGCCGGCAGCGCTGCGGCGGCTGGCCTTCGTCGGCCTCGATCAGCGTGTCCAGGGCGCGGTTTTCGGGGGTATGGCCGCCTGGCTCGCCGCCGGCCTGCCGCAAGCGGAGATCGGGCAAGTGGGCGTCCGGACGCTGCGCGAGGCGCTGCCCGCCGGCCACGTTCAGGTGCTGGACGTGCGCGAGCCCTCCGAGTGGGACGAGGGGCACATACCTGGCTCCAGTCAGATGAGCTTCAAGACGCTAGGCGGGCGCTTGGCCGAGCTGGGGCTCGATCCGGACCGGCCCGTCGTGACCACCTGCGCCAGCGGCATGCGTTCCAGTACGGCGGCCAGCGTCCTGCGCCGTCACGGCTTCCGCCACGTCGCCAACCTCACCGGCGGGATGAACGCCTGGCACGCCGCGGGCCTCCCCGTCGCCCGGGACGATTGACGGGCGCGGCAGGGGGCGCAGCCTGCTGCGCCCCTACCGCACAACCCACCATCCGCGACCTGCAATGTCATCCCCCACTGATCCCCACCTTCTCGCACTGGCCCGGGGCCGCGCCTACCGCCTGTTCGCCGGCCTGTGCCGGCAGGGGCCGACCCTCGCCGACCTGGCCGCGCTGCGCGCCGTCCCCGAGCTGGCCACCCACCTGCCCGAGCCATTCGACCCGGACGAGGCCGCCGCGGCGCACCATCGCCTGTTCGTGTTGAACGGACTGCCGTATGAGGCCGTCTTCCTCGACCCCGCCGGCCTGCTCGAAGGGCCGGTAACCGCCGCGGTCGCGGATAGCTATCGACGGGCCGGCTGGACCGCGCCGCGGGACGCCAGCGCCGACGCCCTGGCCCACGAACTGGCGTTCCTGGCCTTCTTGTGCGGCGCCGAGTCGGACGCCAGGCGGGACGGCGAGTCGGCGGCGGCCGAGCGGGCGCGCGAGCTGCAGGCAACCTTTCTGGCGCGCCATCTGCTCCCCTGGCTCCCGCCGCTGGCGCTCGTCCTGCGCGACGAAGGCGATCCGTTCTACGCGGCCCTGGCGGAGCTGCTCCTGGCGCTGGCGGCCGATCACGCCGAAGCCTTGGCGCGGCCCGCCGCGGCGTTCGCTCTGCCCGCGCCGCCGGATCTCCTGGCAGATGACGAGGCCGGCTTGCGCCAGGTGGCCGCCTTTCTGGCGACGCCGCCCTGGAGCGGCCTGTTTGTGAGCCGGGGGGCTCTGGCCCGGATTGGGCGCCAGCGGCGGCTGCCGGGCGGCTTTGCCGGCAGGGAGCAGCGGCTGCTCAACCTCTGGCGGGCAGCGGCGGCCTACGACGCCGTCGATGCGCTCCTGGGGGATCTGATCGCCCTGGCACAGGCATGGGCGATGGGCGCCGCCGGCATCGCCACCGCCCATCCGCCTCTGGCCCCCTTCGCCGCCCCCTGGGCCGCCCGCGCCACGGCCACCGCCGATCTGCTGGCGGCGATGCGCCTTGTGGTGGGGAGTGCGGAGCGCAGATCGCGGAACGCGGAGGGCTAGGACGCAGCAGGCTGCGCCCCTCCGCCAAATGGATTGACCTCCAGCAGATGCCCGGCGACCGCCGTGGCCATCTGCCAGAGGAAGAACTGGCCGCCGAGGTCGTAGCGATCGCGCAGGCGCAGGATCACGGCGGGCTGCCCCGCGGCGACGAGGGCGGCGACCGTGGCGTCCTGGCTGGCCTCGTCGGCCAGCCGCAGCTGCACGAAGAGGCGGTCGGCGCCGGCGTCGCCCGGGGCGAGCGGCGGCTCGCCCACGGCGGGCCTGATCCGCCCGCCGGTGCCGGCAGCGACCAGGTGCTCGATCCACCGGGCAAACGGCTGGAGGGCGGGGGGGATGATCAGGGTCATCCGGTCGCGCCCCTCCCTGGCCAGCGTGCCGAGCGTCGCGCCCAGCTGCGCCGCCAGGTTGTCTCGGATCAACGGGTGCCGGCACGTCTCCGCGTTGGTCGCCATGGCGGTCGCCTGGGCCAGGAGCCGGTCGAGGTCGACGCCAACCAGGGCTGCCGGCACCAGCCCGAAGAACGACAGCGCCGCGTAGCGCTCTGCGATGCGCGGGTCGTCCAGGAACAGGCGGCGGAAGCCGAGCCGGTTGGCCGTGGCCGCCAGGGGGCTGCCGGGATTGGTGACGGCCACGAACTGCTTGCCGGCCCCCTCCGCGCCCAGGGTCTCGACCGCCCAATTCCAGATCGTCTCAAAGGTCGACAGGGTCGCCCCCATGTCGCCCGCCTTGGAGGCGACGAGGAACAGCGTGCGCCGGACGTCGAGGCGCGCCATCACGTCCTGGATCGCCTGTGGGTCCGCCCGGTCCAGCATGGTCAGGTCGAGGAAGGGATGTGGAGCGTAGTCCGGGCGGCTCGGGCGGCCGAACGTCTGGTGGAACAGGGCCGGCAGCAGGCCGGCGCCGTCCATGCCGATGACCAATCCGCATTCCAATCCATCTCGCACGACCTCCTCGGCGAACGCCCGTACTGCCGGCGCCTGGTCCTGCATCAGATCGGCCACGTGCAGCCAACCCAGCCGGTCGGTGATGCCCGCCGGTCGCGGCGACCAGACCGTGTGGTCGCCCGACCAGATACGGAAGAGGATGCGATCGTCGCACAGATCTTCCAGGGCGTTGTCTACCGTGGCCTCGGCCCGACCCAGTCGCCGCTCCAGCCGGCGCCAGTCACTCTCCAGATCGTCCCGCTTCTGCTTCACCGCGTCGTTGATGCGCTGGAACTGACGCTCGGAGGCGGCCATGTACGTATCTTGCAGGTCGTCGGCCAGCGCGTCGAGGTCCAGGCCCAGCGCCGCCAGCCGCTGCAGGAACGCCTGGGACTCAGCCGGGTCGTCCGTCAGGGTCTGGACGGTGAGGCCGTGATCCAGGAAGGCGAGCAGCGTCGGGCGGGAGAAGGTCAGGACGGTGTCCGGGGCGATGAGCGCGTCCAGGTAGAACGTGTCCGCGTAGGCGAAGCTGCGCGGTAGCAGGCGGGTCCACTTGGGCCGCAGCGGGCGGGCGTCGTGGCGAGTGAGCCGCCCCCAGCGCGGGTCGGCCCGGCTGGCGAAGATCTGGTGGAAGCGGTGGTAGAGCAGGCGGGCCTGGGCCAGGGCGGCCTTGCCCTGCCACTCTGGGCGGCCATGGGCGCGCAGGTACGCGTCGACGGCGTTGTCGATGGCGCTGAGGGAGATCGAGGCCACGGCTGTGGGCATCTTGCGCCAGACGCTGTGCGTCTCGACGTAGGATGCCAGCCCGGTCAGATAGGCGTCGGCCACCCGCTCATACTGGGCGGCGGAGAAGATGTGCGTGGCGTTGATGCTGACCCCGTCGCTGGTGAGGATGGTGATCGCTTGCAGGCCGCCGGGGGTGGCCGGCACCTCGACCATGACGTTGTCCCGGTCGATGGCCGCCAGGAAGTGGCGGGCGCGGGCCACCGCCGCGTGGGGGTCGCGCAGGGCGGCCGGGTCCAGCTCGAAGCTGACGAAGCCGTCGGTGGCGTCGGTCGCCTCGTAGGTGGGCCGCAGCCGGTCGGCGGCATGCTGGACGTCGTCGGCTTGTAGCGCTTCCTGGATGCCGCGTGCCGGCAGGCCCGCTTTCACCGCCTGCCGGATGGCCTCGTCGTAGTCCGAGGAGGCCAGGATGGCTCGTTGGAAGGTAGCAGCGCTGGCGGTGATGCCCTGGATGCCGTCGGCGACCAGGCTGCGCATCTCGCCGGAGCGCACGAACGAACGGCGCATGTAGTTCAGCCAGGTTGATTGACCCAGCTCGTGCAGGTCGTGTAGCTTGCTCATGTTGCTCCTCCGTGCCCGAGCGGCGGGAGGCCGCCGGGCCCATTCACACCCCAGTGTAGGGCGCGCGCCCGGGAGAGTGGCGTCGCCCTGTGGTTACAGTATACAACATAGGTTGTGACGCGATTTGCCAAATCGCGTGGCTGGCTGGCCCGGTCTGGCGATTCGGGCGAGTCGCCCCACATTGACTTCCTTCCCCCATCTGCTACGCTATGCCCAGCATCCGCCTTGTCCGCGGAACACGCCTCGCCGGCCCGGCCCCACCGCGTCGAACGAATCACCCACCTCGGCTGGACCGAGCGCCTCTACTCGAGGAGGAACCCATGAACCTTCTCCGTCGTGCCTACCGTTGGGGGGTGCTGCTGCTCATCCTGGGGCTCGTTTTGCCGCCTGTGGCGACCGCCGACGAGACGCTGCCGGCACTGGTCTTCGCCGAACCCGACGCCCTCTCATTCACGATCTCGGCAAACGGCGACGCCGCCGCGGAGACGCGCACCGTCTTCGTCCGCAACCAGAGCGCCGTTCCGGTCACCGTGGCCTTCGGCCTGGCGTGGGAAGACGCGGTGTCGCCGGCGGCCGGCCAGTTCACGGTCGAGCCAGGCGGCGGCGCACTGCTGGCGGGCGATGTCGGCGCCTTCGACATCGCGCTCTCGCCGGCGGCGCTGGGGGCGGGGAAGGGCTTCCTGGTGGCCCGCGCCGTCGACGCGCCGGGCGTGCAGGCCGCCGTGCTGCCCCTGGCGGTGAGCGCCGCGCCGACGCCGGCCTTTGCCGGCACCGTAGTGCAGTCCCTGCTCCTGGCCGCGCTCGTCGTGCTCGCCGGCGCCGTCTGGCTGCAGGTCGCCGGCCTGAACCCGCTGACCACCTGGATCTACGGCCAGGCCGGCTGGAGCCTGAAGGACAGCTGGATGTCGAACCTGGCCCTGGTGGCCGGGCTCGCCCAGCCGCTCCTGGACGCCGAGACCCCTGGACTAAGCGAGGAGGGCTACCTGGTCGTCGTGGCCGTCTTCGGCCTCTTGGTGCTGGCGGCGCCGCTGCTCTACAACGCGTTTCTCGTCCCGGTCGTCGCCGAAGGCGATGCCGAGCCGCCTGCGCCGGTGCGCGGGCCGGTGTGGGCCTACCTGATCACCACATTCATTACGCTATGGGGGGTGTTGGGCGAATTCCTGTCCGGCTATCGCCTGTTGCGGGGCGCCTCGCTCGGCGCCGTCCTGGCGCCGGCGGAGTCCGACTTCTTCCTGCGGGTCCTACCGCTGATCATCGGCCTGCTGCTCGTCGCCTACACGCTGCTAACGCTCTACCGCCAGGTGGTCAGCCAGCACGTGCCCCGTGAGGGCCGCGATAGCGTGCGCGTGATGATGGCCGGCGAGGTGGCCAGCGCCGATCTGCCAGAGCCGGCGCCCCGCTGGGCGCTGCTGTAGCGGCGCGCCCCGTAGGGCGCAGCCTGCTGCGCCCTCGCTGCGCCTCTATGGCCCCCCCGCCGCCTGGATGACACCGGCGCGCACGAACGCCTCGGTGAGGCGGTAAATGCCATCGCGCTGTTCCCGGGGGGCCGGGCACTTCAAACAGGCTTTGACTGACCGACTCCTGCACCGCGTTCCAGCGTCAGACCCCGCAAGTCTCCCAGACCTGCGGGGTCTGGAGAGCGTAGCCACGGCGGTGGTGGGCGTCAATAGGCAGGTGTCGTGTTTAGGCCTTGCCGAGCACGGCCGCCAGGAGGGCCATGCGGATATACATGCCGTTTTGCACCTGGCGGAAGTAGGCGGCCCGCGGATCGGCGTCGACCGACTCGTGGATCTCGCCCACGCGCGGCAGGGGGTGCATCACCACCATCTTTTCTTTGGCCCGGCGCATGAGCTCGGGCGTGATGACGTACTGCTCCTTGACCTCTTCGTATTGCGCCAGGTCGCTGAAGCGCTCCTTCTGCACGCGGGTGACGTAGAGGACGTCGGCGTTCTCGATGACGTCGGCGACGTCGTGCGTCTCGCGCACGTTCTTGCCGGCATCGATCACCTGGTTCATGATGTTCAGCGGCATGCGCAGGATCTCGGGCGAGACGAAGCGGAAGCTGACGTCGTAGGGCAGGAGCAGCTTCGTCAGCGAGTGGACGGTGCGGCCGAACCGCAGGTCGCCGACCATGGCGATCTTCAGGCCGTTGATGCGGCCCAGCTCCTCGCGGATGGTGAAGAGATCGAGCAGCGCCTGTGTCGGGTGCTCCCCCGCGCCGTCGCCGGCGTTGAGCACCGGCACGCTGGCCGCGTGCGCGGCGATGCGGGCCGAGCCGATCTCCGGGTGGCGGATGACGATGACGTCGGCGTACTGCTCCAGGGTGCGCATCGTGTCCGGCAGCGACTCGCCCTTGCTCACCGAGCTGAACTGGACGCCCTGGGTGATGGGGATGACGCTGCCGCCCAGGCGCTCCATGGCGGCGATGAAGGAGGAACTGGTGCGGGTGCTGGGCTCGAAGAAGATGCAGGCCAGGACGTAGCCCTTTAGCAGGTCGCAGGCGCCGGCGTGCTGCACCATGGCGCGCATGTCGCGGGCCCGGGCGAAAATGTGCTCCAGATGGGCCTTGTCGAACTGGTCGACGGACAGGATGTCCCAACCGGTCATGCCGTTGTCATGCACGTGATTCTTGTTGGGCAGCTGCGTCAGGTCGAACAGGGGCTTGAGGGCGACGGTATCCATTTTCTCCTTGGGTCCTCCAAACAGGGCCGCTCAGGCGGCGACGGGGGTCAATGGGGGCCAGAGCCGGCCGCTCCCGGGCGGGGCGAGCACGTGGCCGCCCTCGGCGGCGACCTGGCCGCGCAGGACGACGCGCTCGACGCGCCCGCGCCCGCTCATGCCGGCAAACGTGCTCCAGCCACACTTCGTGTAGAGGTCTTCATCGCGAAAGGTGACGACGGCGTCCACGTCGACCTCGATCCAGGTGTTCGGCTGTGCCGGCAGGTCGAAGAGGCGCCGCGGGGCGTGATGCATCAGGTCCACCAGCCGCTCCAGATCCAGCCGCCCTTCGTGCACGGCGCGGAGCATGAGGGGCAGGGAGGTCTCCAGGCCGGAGACGCCGGGCGGGGGCTGGGCCGATGCCTTCTCGGCCAGGGTATGCGGCGCGTGGTCGGTGGCGATGCAGTCGACGGTCTCCGCCAGGTGCTCCCAGAGCGCGGCCACGTCGTCCGGACTGCCGAGGACCGGCCGCATGTCGCCACGAGGCCCGTGACGCTCGGCGTGGGAGCGGTCGAGGAAGAGGTGGTGCGGGGTCACTTCGCAGGTGACCGGCAGGCCGGCCATCTTGGCGTCGGCGATGAGCTCGATCTCCTCGCGGCGGCT
>JBFGLK010000114.1:0-8365 GCA_041576195.1 Promineifilaceae bacterium (SeqCode) | reverse complement strand
GTAGATGCCGATGAGTGGGGGAATGATCACCTTGAGCGCCTGTGGCAAAACAACCAGGCGCAGGCGCTGGTTGGGGTTGAGACCCAGCGCGCTCGCCGCATCGTACTGTCCCCTGGTGACCGATTGAAGACCGGCCCGGACGATCTCGGCCAACTGCGCGCCGTAGAAGAGGGTGAGACCTATGAGCAAGGCCGTGAATTCCGGCTTAAGCAGGGTGCCGCCGGCGAAGTTCAAACGTTCAAGTCTCGGGAGGCTCAGTACAATCGGGTTTTCATTGACTGGCACAATAATATGCGCACTGGGATTTTCCAGTGTCGAGCGCTCAGAAGCCAGGATAGACTTTGAGGCGGCAATCGCTTCACAGTTCCCTTCAATATACGCATCTGTGGCCTGGCCAATGCGGGCAAATCGACTCACGCTGTAGGGAATACCCTGGCGCCGCAACTGCCGGGTGAGATTGGGCTCTGAAGCCGAATCGCGCAAGACACAGAGTTGAAACGTTGCCGCCGCCAACTCTTCTTCGGACAGCCTGTCCAGATCGGACAGGAAATTGAGACCCGTGCGATTGAGCCAAATCTTCTCCATGTCATCGACGTCACGAATCCGGCTGGCCGTGGGCGTCAACATGCCCTGCGTATCAGACACGGCGCCGGCCACAACCCAGCCAATTCCGACGACGAGCAGAAAGGAGAAGATGCCCCAGTTCCAACGATTGCTCGGGCGGCCCGTCTTATCCTCCCGCCGGCCCAGAAAGATCCACAGAACCTGGAACTGGATGATGCCCAGGATGAGGAAGGCCAACCACGTGGAGGTGGATGACGTAAACTGGGCCGAAGGCACGAACAGGCCCCGATTCGTCAGGAAGATGGGCAGACCTAAGAACGGGTTGGATTGGCGCACCTCTGGAAGGGCCAGGAGGACTGTGAAGTATATGAAGAACAGCTGCAGCAGGATCGGCGTATTGCGAAACAGCTCGACGTAGGCCAGGGCCAGATTGTTCAGAAGCCAGTTGTCGGAGAGGCGCGCGATGCCGGCAGCCAGGCCCACAATAGAGCATAGGAAAACGGCAATCAAGCCGACCCTGAGTGTATTGGCCAGGCCCTGCCCAAAAGCCTGTACGTATGAGTCGGTATTCTCATACTCAAAAACGGTGTCGCCTATGTCGAAACCGGCTTCGTTGTAGATGAAATCGTAGGCACACAGATAGCTGAAGGTGCCGTCACGACAGATGAACTGCGATTCGCCCAGTTTATCGACATTGGAGGCGAAATTCTCGGTGATTAGCTGAAAGAATAAGACCGCCACCATGACGAAACCGATCTGGCCGAAGATGCCCAGGATTCGTGTATCGCGCCAGAATGGGACCGATTGCTGGGCCTGAAGTTCAGTTGGTGGGGGACCGGCGATTTGGGCCATGGTGAATCCTCCTACCCAATAAAAGCGAACCGACTGCGTTCGATCTAGTTCGCTCCTGCCATGGCAATACGGCCCAGACTTGCCGGGCCGTATTGCCATTCAGGCTAAACGACCGCTTTGGGATGACCGGTGTCCTAAGTCGCGAACCTACTTAGAACCCGGACAGACCTCCCATGCAGCCAAGCATCCTAGCGGAACGGAGGCGAGTACAACAGACCACCTTCTGTATAGAGGGAGTTCAGCCCGCGAGGGATGAAAACACCTGTATCCGGGCCCAGATTACGGTCGTAGATCTCGGCGTAGTTACCGACTTGCCGGATAATCTGCACACAGAAGTCGTTTGCCAGTCCCATGGCCTGGCCCAGGTCGCCCTCAACGCCGAGGAGACGGAGAACATCTGGGTTCTCGCTGCCCAGGAACTCGTCGACATTCTCGGAAGTAATGCCAAGCTCCTCAGCCTCGATGGTGCAGTTCACGGCCCACATCACGACGTCACCCCAGTTGTTGTCGCCATGACGGACGACAGGCCCCAGCGGTTCCTTGGACATGGTGACATCCAGGATAACGTGTTCATCAGGATTGGAGGTCTGGGTGCGGACGGCAGCCAATCCCGACTTGTCGGTGGTCAGGCCGTCACAACGCCCCTCATCGTAGGCCGCGGTGGTGCTGGGGTTGTCGGGGAAGACGATGGTCTCGGTGGACTGGTCGATGCCCAGTCGCCGGAGCCAGTCGGCCAGGTTCCGTTCCGTGGTCGTGCCGGCCTGCACACAGACGCTGCCACCTTCGAAGTCCTCGAGGGTTGTGATACCGGAGGTATCCCGAACCATCATGCCCTGGCCATCATAGAAGGTGACCGGGGCGAAGTCGAAGCCCAGCGAGGTGTCGCGGCTGATCGTCCAGGTGGTATTGCGGATGAGCACATCCACCTCACCAGACTGCAAAACGGGGAAACGCTCGGTTGCCGTCGTCGCACGCACTTCCACCGAGTCAGCGTCGCCAAGAGCGGCCGCCGCCACGACACGGCAGAAGTCATAGTCAAAACCAGTGTAGCTTCCGTCTGCCTCGAGATTGGCAAAACCGGGCAGTGACGCGTTGCTGCCGCAATTCAAGATGCCCCGCGCTTGAACAGCCGCCAGCGTATTGCCAGCGCCGGCGAACGTGACCGCTTCGGGCTCCGCCGCCCCTTCGGCCTGTACCACCCGCGTCACTTCCACGATTCGGGTCACTTCGACAGTTTCCCCTTCTCCGCCACAGGCGGTCAGGGTCAACGCAACGAGCAACAAAAGACCAACAAGCACATATAACTTCTTCACGAATTCTCCTCCTTTGGTCGGTGTCGGTTCCTTATCCGAAAGGATAGGCTTCGTTGATGGTTCTTCCTCCCAAATAATAGGCACCTCCTTGCATCGACTTCCCACCCGTCCCTCCAGGAATCCGGGCCGGAGCGAACGGTCACCCCAACTCAAGGATGTAGCATTCCGCTACCGACGTTGGCACTTGACGCACATTTCTCTCTGGCCAACTCGGGCGCTGATATCGAAGCAATGCCCTGCAAACAAAGCGCAGGACTGGCGGGCAGCAGGTTTAGGTGTCTCTTGCCCTATCCTTCTGGTCACACCGGGGATAACCTCGCACGCTATGCTGTTGAGTATTGACTGGAACGAACAACGACGGCGTGATGCAAGACCACGTTGACGCAAAGTATAGCCAGACAGACGATTTCGGCAACTATTGCTATGTCAACAACGTTCGGTGACTGTGCCGTTTCATGATCCGGGTGCCCTGCGTATACGGATTCAGTGTTCGGCGCTACTCGATTCGCGCTCAGATGATGATGGGCGTCTGGTTCACGCGGCAGTGCTCGGCCTCGACGATGCTTAGGATGTTGGCCACGGTCCGCTCCCTCTCGTGGGCCTCGTTGACGACGCAGTAGTCGAACTGGGGCAGGTGGCGGATTTCCTGCCGGGCGGTGGCAATGCGCAGGCCAAGCCCCTCGGGCGTCTCCGACTTGCGCTCGCGCAGCCGCTGCACCAGCGCACCCTCGGACTCCGCGGTGAGGAAGACCGACACGCTATTTGGCACCAGCCGGCGAATAGTGGCCGCTCCCTGCACATCCAGGCGCATGACGACGTCCCGCCCACTGGCCAGGGCGTCGCGAATCTGCTGCTTGGGGATGCCTTTGTAGTCGTTGTAGACGACGGCATACTCCAGCAGCTCGTCGCGCTCAATCATGTCGGCAAACTCGTCTGAGCTGAGGAAGTAATAGTCGACGCCGTCCACCTCCCCATCGCGCGGCGGCCGGGTGGTGGCCGTGACCACGAAGTGGAACTGATTCGGCCTGGCGGCCAACAGCATGCGGGCGATGGTATCCTTACCCACGCCGGACGGGCCGGAAATGACGAGCAGGAGGGGAATCCGGGGGCGGTCATAGGGATTGGCAACGGTCAATCTTGCATCCTCCAAATCGCAAGCCGTATAATGCCCAATGGTAACAGGCAGACGGTGCTGCCGGCAAGCCGCGGGCCTCGCCGACGGCCGCGCCGCCGACTTCGTGGCCCTGGCCACAGGCGCTCGCAGGGAGGAGCGCGAACTGATGCCCGACTATGTCTATCGCTGCCAGGAATGTGGCCGGCGCTCCCGCCACTTCTACACGTACGCCGATTATGAGCGGGCGCAACCGGTCTGTCCCCATTGCCAGAGCCGCCAGCTGCGGCGGGTGATCGGGCGGGTGGCCGTGGCCCGGACCGAGGACTCGCGCCTCGACGCGCTCGCCGACGACGATATGATGGCCGGCCTGGACAGCGAAGACCCGCGGGCGCTGGGCCGCTTTATGCGCCAGATGAGCTCCGAGATGGGGGAGGACCTGGGAGACGAGTTCCACGAAGTCGTCGATCGCCTGGAGCGCGGGGAGTCGCCGGAGTCGATCGAGGAGTCGATGCCCGACCTGGGGGAGGATGCTGGCAGCGCGTTCGGCGGCGACGACCTAGACTTCTAGCCCCTGCACCCCGGCCGGCTCAGGCGGGGGCTGCCGGCAATCGGGCCAGGACCGCCGCCCGTAACGCGGCCTGGAGCGCTGCCTCCGGTTGCGCCGCGTCGAGCACCAGCCAACGAGCCGGGTCGGCCGCCGCGAGCCGGTGGAAACCCTCCCGCACCCGCCTGTGAAAGGCAACCGCCTCCCGATCCAGCCGGTTCATCTCCTGTCCACCCTCCGCCCGACGACCCAGCCCTTGCTCGACGTCGATGTCCAGCAGCAGCGTCAGATCGGGCCAGAGGCCGCCGGTGGCAAACGTCGTGATCTGGCGTAGCGCCACCAGGTCGAGTCCGCGCCCATAGCCCTGATAAGCGAGCGTGGAGTCGGCAAAACGATCGCAGACGACGATCTGGCCGGCCGCGAGCGCAGGCCGAATCTGCTCGCGTACGAGCTGGGCGCGTGATGCCGAGTAAAGCAAGAGCTCCGTCTCAGGCGTCATCTCGACGTTGGCTACGTCGTGCAGGCAGGCGCGGATCTGGTCCCCGATGCGCGTGCCGCCCGGTTCCCTGGTGAGCAAGACGTCGTGGCCTGCCCCCTGTAAGAAGCCGGCCAGGAGCCTGGCCTGGGTTGACTTACCGCTCCCCTCCGGCCCCTCCAACGTGATGAAGAGGCCGCTCATGCGCCGCCGTGCTGGCCAGCGCCGCGCTCGGTCTCATAGCGCGCGCTGCTGAAGATGCGCACGTGGCGGTGCGGCTCCTTGCCGTAGCTATGGGAGACGAGGTTCGCCTGGCGGGCCAGCTGATGCTGGTAGCGGCGAATGGCGGCGCTGGCCGGGCTCAGGTCGACGCTACGCTGGCCGGCCTGCACCTGGCCGATGGCCCGCTCCGCCTCGGCGATCGCCCGCTCAAAAGGGTCGGACGGCGCTACCTCCAGATCCAGCGCCTCGACCAGGAAGTTCTCTATCTGATGGACGGTGTTGGCCCGCAAGACGTAGATCGGCTTGCGCTTCTGCTCGGCATCGCTGATCACGCGCCGGCGGCGACGGTAGTAATTCTTCAACGTGAGCAACACGTCAGCCGAGTCCAGGTCGTCGACAAGCTCAACACGCACGCCAAGGGCGCTGCCGGCCTGGAGGATCCGGTTGCGGGCCACGCCATAAGAGAAGACGCGCAGCGTGCGCGCCGGGGCTGGCTCGGAGACGAAGGTGGTCCGCAGGCGGCTGTTGCCGTTGTCGCGCTCGCGCCGCCGTTCGCGACCGGGCTCGCGCTCTCGCGGCCCCCGATTTGGGCCGGAACGGGCGCCGGCCCGACCGGTGATGCCCGGCGCCTCGCGCACCAGCTCCTGGCGCTCGATATGGATCTGGCCGTTCTCGTCCCGATAGCGCAGCTCGACGATCATCGCCTGGCCGCGCAGCATGGCGTCGACCGAGTCGGCCACGTGGCGGTGGACAAGGTGCCGCTCCCGATCCTGGATTTCGACCAGGATGTTGAAGGTGGGCGGCGCGCGGCGCTCCAGGACCGTCTTCTGGGTGCCGCGGCGCCTGGCTTCCTCGTCCGATAGGGTGACGCTTTCAATGCCCCCGACCAGGTCGGAGAGGGTCGGGTTGATGAGCAGATTTTCCAGCGTGTTTCCATGGGCGGTGCCGATGAGCTGGACCCCGCGCTCGTTGATCGTGCGGGCGGCGCGGGCCTCCTGCTCGCGCCCGATCTCATCGATGATGATGACCTCGGGATTGTGGTTCTCCACCGCTTCGATCATGGTCTCGTGCTGATGGGACGGCCGGGGCACCTGCATGCGCCGGGCCTGGCCGACGGCCGGGTGCGGGATGTCGCCGTCGCCGCCGATCTCGTTGGAGGTATCCACGATGACCACGCGCTTGGTCTCCGAGATCACGCGCGCCATCTCGCGCAGCATCGTCGTCTAGGCGACGCCTGGTCGTCCGAGGAGCAGGACGAGGTTGCCCTCGGAGAGGATGACGCTGATGATGTCCAGCGTGCCGTAGACGGCGCGGCCAACGCGGCAGGTGAGGCCGACGACCTCGCCCCGCCGGTTGCGAATGCCGGCAATGCGGTGCAACGTGCGAGCGATGCCAGCACGGTTGTCGTCATCGAACTCGCCGATGCCGCTCACGATCAGGTCGATCTCTTCCCGCGTCACCTCGTCGGCACGCAGGATGACCTCGCCCTCAGAGAGGCGGGCCGTGGGCACGCGGCCCAGGTCCAGGATGACTTCGACCAGGTCCGCGGCGCGATCGTGCCGCTCGATGCCGGCACGAATGCTACCTGGCAACAGAGCCAACAGGGCCTCAAGCTCTTCTTTCGATTGTTGCGCTACCATAGGTGCTTATCTGATGGGTCGGTGGTCAATGGCACGCCGGGCGTCATTGCGTCCCGACGCGTTCCAGCGGGTGGGTGAGTGGCGCGGTGCCGGGCATTCCCTTGGCCTGGACGACCGCCGCGAGATCGGGCGCCGGAGCCTGCACCCGCTTCACGGTATGCCGGACCATGACGGCGTAACTGCCCCAGTGGGCGAAGCCCATGCCCTGCAACGCGCCCTGCAGCCAGCTCTGATAGCGGGGCACGCAGCAGTAGAGCGGCTGCCCCGTCGCCCCCGTGCGCAATAGCAGGCCGGAGGCGACGATGTCCTCGACAGGCACGCGCGCGTCCGGATGAACGAAGAGACGCAGCCAGCCCGCGGCCGGCCCGTCGTGCCGCTGCACGAAAGCCGTCAGGTCACCATCTTCCCGGAGGACCCAGATGTCCCCGTCGTCCAGCGGCGGCGTCGGCTCGACGAGCTGGATCAGGCGGGGAACGACGTTGGCATAGAGGAGGTTGATGTCCCAGTCGTCGACGTCGCGCCGGGCGCGGAGCAGCTGGCGCGGCTCACCGACGGCGACCTGCGGCAACCGCCAGATGTCTTCCCGCGTGTAGACGGCGAATCCGGCCTGGCGCAGCACAGGCAGCGCTTTGCCCACTTCGCTGACCTCGGCCACCAGGTTTTGCACGCCGCGGGAGCCGGCCTCGGCAGCCAGCTGGTCGAGCAGCGGCAACCACATCGAGGCGGAAACGCGGGCTTCCGGGTCCTTGCCGGCAGCCGGGTTGTCGCCGCCGTCCCCGGCGGCGCCCTCGCTTGCCTCGGTCTCCTCGGCAGCCACGCACAAGATCTGGGCCTGTGTGCCGTCCTCGCGCAATTGCAGCTGGACGAAGCCGTTGGCGTTGCCGGCATCCGCCTTCCAGACGTACGTGGGCAGCTGCCGGCCCGGCCAGATGCTGCCGAGCGCGCTGCGGACAGGGTGCACATCCTCAATGAGGCCGGACTCGGCATGGAGACACACGGCCTTATCGCTGAGGCGGTGCACCAGAGCCAGGTCGCGCAGATCGAATAGTCGGATCATCTTTGAAAGTGTAGCAATTGCCCCGGCCCAGGGCAAGCGCGCGGCCATACGGCCCAGGATCTTTGTGGAAGCAGCGTCAGTGCACGACCAGGCCGGACTCCGGTAGCATAAGGGTCTCCATCGCACGCGCCGACTTCTGGACCTCGCGCTGCCCCGCGTACCGGATCAATCGGCGCGGTGCTATAATTCGGATAACACCGCGATGGTCACGACCGGCTGCCGACAGATTCTGGGCCGCGGAGGATATTGATGTCATCACTCAGGCTAACTCTCGTCGAGAGCGTCCGCTATCGGGGCAGGATCGGCCATTATAGCTGGCTGCTTCACCGTGTTTCCGGCCTCGGCATTCTCGGCTTCCTGATCATTCACGTGTGGGACACCGCGAACGCCACCTTTTGGCCGGAGATGTATAGCTACACGGTCGAGATCTTCAAGTGGTTCCCCTTCGGCCTGTTGGAAGTCGGCCTGATGGGCTTCGTGCTCTTTCATGCCTTCAACGGCGTCCGTATCACGCTGCTTGACTTCAAGCCCGCGTGGTGGAAGCACCAGGACCAGAGTGCCCGCGTAGTCTGGGCCGTCTTCCT
>JBFGLK010000113.1:0-8400 GCA_041576195.1 Promineifilaceae bacterium (SeqCode) | reverse complement strand
CGTGCCGCGCCGCGGTCCCCGTGCGCCCGCCCTGCGCCGCCACCGGCGCCGCCACCGGCGCCGCCACCACGGCCCGGCTCAACCGCACGGCGGTCGGCTCGGGGCCAAACAGATAGTCCTCCACCTCGCCCGCTCCCCCGTAGCCGCCAAACGCCCCCACCGCCAGCGGCGCGGCCGACAGGCGGATGCGGGCGAAGTAGCGACCGTTGGCCACCGTCCAGCCAAAGGGCAGGTCGAACGCCAGGGCCTGCACGCCGGCAACGACGAGCGTGTTCGTAAATACCTGCTCGCCTGCCTCAAACTGACCTGTCTCGTTGACGTCCAACCAGGCGTTCAGATAACCGGAGCCCGAGGCGGTCGCCAGGATAGAGCCCTGGCCGGCGTTCCAGACGCCCATCGGCAACACGCCGTCATCACTGTCGGCAAGCGTCAGGATATGGGGCTGTCCGTCGACCTCCCAGTCAACGCCGTTGCCCAGGTAAAGGCCGGTCACGGCGTGATAGGGCCCTCCGTCGGCCAGTTTGGTCGGGAAGTGGTAGCTCTGGCCAAGGCTGTCATCAGGCAGATCGCCCAGGTCCATGCGCGCCAAGCCGAAGTCGGCCGCCTGCTCGACGTCGCCCGCAGCCAGCTCGTATTTCAGATTGATCGCCGTCGTCGGCAGATAGCCGGCCGGAAAAGTGCCAGCCTCGAGGGTGACCGTGTAGCTGCCGGCAGCCAGTGCCTCGAAGCGATACGCCCCATTGACATCGGTCGTCGTCGTCAGAACGCTGCCGTCCGAGAGCTGCAGTCGTACGCCGATCCCGGCCACGCCCGTCTCGCCCCCATCCTGGAGCCCGTCGCCATTCGCGTCCGCCCACACGCGATCCCCAAGACGGGCAGCGA
The DNA here is from genome assembly GCA_041576195.1 of Promineifilaceae bacterium (SeqCode). Lineage (GTDB taxonomy): Bacteria > Chloroflexota > Anaerolineae > Promineifilales > Promineifilaceae > JAGVTM01. The sequence goes on along the minus strand of JBFGLK010000113.1, from coordinate 7,518 downwards.
CCGGGTCGCTCGTGCCGTCCACCACAGGCGCCGCCTGCTCGCGGCTGCTCGCCTGGGCCGCGTTGTCGATGGCCACGATCGCGGCGTCCAGTGGATCGTCCACAAGCGCCTGGAACGTGACGGTCAAGGCCTCTCCCGGCCACAGAAACCCGCCTGCCACGAGTGTGGGCGGAGCCTCCGCCGGGCTGCTCTGAACGGGTCGCCTGGTGACGTCCACCGACAGGTTATCCACGCTGAACACTTCCGACGCCGGCTCGAAACCAATCACGCGGAAACGCAGGCGCGTCTCCGGCCCAAGCAGCGAAGCCGGGATGTCGGCGACCGCCGACCCGGCGTCACCGCCGTCGGCCAGGCTGACCTCGCCCTGCAGGGTGAGTAGGGCCTGCCAGGGTCCGCCGGCGTCATGAGCTACCTCGAAGACGATAAAATCCTGATAGGATTCCAGATTGCCGATGACGAACCAGTCGAAGGACACCGTCGCCGCCACGGCATCCGCCATGGGCGCCTGGCGGGTCAGTCGCTTCTCGGCGCCATTAACGCCCTCCAGTGACAGCAAACCGCCGCCGATCCGGAGCTTGCCGGACGTGGCGCTGCCATCGTCGGCCGTCTCGCTCCAGGGATAAGCCGTCCAGTCGAGGGAGCCATCGCTGTTGGCGTAGGTGGTCGCGTCGAAGGCATCGCCCAGCGTGCCGGTGGTGGTCAAGGGCGTGGTCATCCAGGCGCTGCCAGACACTACCTGCGTGCCGGCAGGCAGGGAATCCGTGACCACGATCTGATGCTGCGCGGACAGACCGTCGTTGGTCACCCGGATCGTGTAAGTGATCACATCGCCCGGGCTGACGACGCCCGCGACGCTCGACTGTTTGTCGATGCGCAGCCGCGCCTCAGCAGCGTCCCAGCCGAAATCGTTGTCGGCGTCTACCTGATCGAAGCCCATCCCGAAATCAGCCGCCTCCAGGTTGTCGTCGGTCAGGCGGTTGGCCTCCGGCGGCAGAGTGCCCATATCGACGTCCAGCACAAAAGCCCCGGTCGCCGCGATGGTGAAGCTGAAGCCGCCGTCGGCTGCTGTCGTCTGCTCCGCCAGCCAGATGTCGCCGGCGTCCCGGATGCCGTTACCGTTCACGTCGCGGTAAAGACGCACAGTGGCGCCCGCCGTGCCGGTATCGCCGGCTCCCACTTTGAAGCCTGGGCCATCACCGTCGTCCGCATCCTGGTATACGGTGCCGCTGATCGCGTTCTTCCGCGTCAGGCAATCCACGGCCTCGTAGTCACTGCCATGGGGCGCGAGCGCCGTGTCCACCGTGGCGGCGCCAGTAGTCAGGTCGATGCGATAGAGGTTGTAGGGTGCGGTGCCCCGCACGCCGTAGAGGGTCCCAAGTGAGTCGAAGCCAATGCCCTCCATATCGGTCACGCCGAGAAGGCCGACATCGTCGACCAGGCCAGTCGTCTTGTCAATGCGCACCAGGCGATCCCCGCCGCCGCTGCTGTTGGCGATGGCGACCATCTGCCCATCGTACGAGCTGATCGCCATGGCATCGATGTCCACCAGGTTGACGACCGCCTGGGAGTAAATGACCAGGTAGTCTACGCCGGGCCCAAAGGCGTCGGCGATGCGGCGGCCGGTGGCTGGATCCACCATGAGAAGGAGATCTTCCTGGTTCGGGCTGCCGGCGCGCCGATGCACGCCGTAGAGCGCGCCCGTGAACGGGTCAAATGCCAAGCCGTCGACATCGTCGAAGGTCTGGAGGCCCGCGCCGCCGCTCCCCGTGCCGAAGTCGTCCGCGCGGGCCGCGAAGATGCCGCTGCCCAGGTCAATGGTGCCCAGGCGACTGGCGTTGGCCCCGTAGAGGACGTTACTGCCCGGCCAGAAGGCGTTCGATTCGACCCGGTCGGTGCCCAGGCCATTGCCGATCTTGACTTCGCTCGAGCTGCCGGCATCGACCCGCGTCAGCAGGTCGTTGCCACCGTTTCCCCCGCCGCTGTCGGCCACCAGGTAGCATGTGGTGTCGGGCGCGGCGGCGACCGGTGCGACCTGACCCAGGGCGGCAGGCAGAAGGATGAGCGTGAAAGCGATGAGGGTGGCGATTGGAATTTTCATGTTTGCCCGGAACCCGTGCCCGTGCCATGTCTATTAACGGTTTAGCTAAAATCCACGTTATTCAGGCACTGTTACCGGAAACATTACGACTCGTCGCTGTCAATAGGACGGTGGTATGGGAGTATGACAAACGTCCTCCCCCGCCGATCGCTGCCGACCGGCGGCGTAGAGTCCACGTATCATCCGCCTGCGGCCGCGGGCCATCGCGGGCCTGCCCCCAACCGCCGCGCCGCGGGCGCCTCGTTCGGGCGTGAGGCGGCTCACCAACCAGACATGCCACGCTCGCGCATGAACAAGGCGCACTCGTCCCAGATCGCCGGTCCCAGCTCGATGGTCGTGTGGCCGAAGCCGGCGAGTACGTGCGGCCCGGAGCCGCTGTTGCCGTCACAAGCCACTGCGTAGGCCACCGGGTCGCTGCCCGGCGTGCTGCCGACGTAGCAGGTGGGCTCGGGCTGGTAGACACGGACGGAGTCGGCGATCTCGGTGAGCGCTGCCACTGAGCCGTAGTCGTCCGCGCACTTCTTGCTAACCTGGCCCTCGACGAAGGCCGCCCGAGTCTCGCCCTGTATCAGGGTGAACTGATAGACGAGGCGGCTGTCCCGGCCCGGGTTGTGCCGCTCGGCCAGCAGACGGGCTGCCGGCAGAACGTTCACCTCCAGCCCGACCAGATCTGCCCGGATGGTCCACTCGATGTCTGCCTGGGCGTCGACGTAGTCCCGCTGGACCAATGCCAGCAGCGACTCGGTGAGCGATCCGCCCGGCAGGGCGCTTGCCGGCAGGGGGTGCACCTCCACCTCCATGCTGCAGGCGTCCGCTTTCACGAAGACGTGCGCATCCGGGTTGGAATAGCCGATGGCCGAGATGATGGTGTCGCCACTGCGATAGTGGTCCCACCGCCCGAGCGAGATGCCGAGCGCCGGCGTCTCGTATGCGGCGAATACCGGCTCCGGATCGGGCACCGGCTCTGGATCAGGCTGTGGCTCCGGGGCAGGCGGTGGCTCGCCTCCCTCGCCGCCAGGCCCAGACCCGCTCTCCGCGTCGCCGGCCACGGCCGGTTGGCTCAGCCGATGGATGGCGCCATAGCAGGGAAAAGCGATCGTCCGGCCGTCGATGTCCTCGGTCTCCTTATAGATCCGCGCCAGGTACTCCCGGCTATCCGGCTTATCAAAGGAGAGACATTCGATGAAGCCGGGCGCATAGGGCCGGCAAAACTCACCTGTCTCCTGGAAGAACCGATACTCGAGCCGCACGTTCTCGTTGCCGATGACGACGCCGCCCTCGCTGAAGGTGTGCGTCACGCCCTCCCGATCCCGGTCGAAGATCTCCAGATCGCCGCACTCGTTTAGCTGAGTATCGACGATGGTGGAGTCGGCGGTGCCCTCAAATGGGGCCAGACCGGCGCGCATCTCATCTGGCACGACGTCATCCGCCAAGCGCACGGCGCCGAAGCTCGCGTACCCGCCGCCGCTCGAATCGTCGACGTCGTCAAGCGGGGGCGTCGCCGGCTCGTCGCAGGCCACGGCCAGCAACAGGATCACGCCAAGGGCCAGCGCATGCAATAGGGCTTTCCATAACATGAGAGGCTCCTCTGTCCAGGGGGCTGATAGCAAGGGGAAGGGACAGGCCCGGAGGCGTCCACCCCCAACACCGATCCTAGCCGCCGAGGGGTCCCGCCTGTCACCTGAGGAATGTCATGCGCTCTGGCGAAGGAGGTCACCACCTCGCGCGCAATGGGCTGACCAGAAGCCCTTCCCGCTCAGCGAACCTGGCCCATTGGCCAGTTGTAAAGGCTGCCTGATTCAAGTACCCTAGCCCTTGCCGCCGTCCGCGGTGAGCACGGCGGTAACTCCAATCGGGAGCCCGCCCCGATCCGATCCTATGCCTGCTCAAGCGCCCAGTTTCGACCACAAGCGCCTCGTCGGCGTGGGCCGCCTGCGTGGCCTCTGGCTGCTGCTTTCTGGCTATCGCCCGCTCTACGTTGGCGCCACGCTGGCGATCGGCCTGGCCGCCGCGTCGCGAACGGCCTTCTACTACCTCATCCGCTACTTCACGGATGACGTGCTCGGCCAGGCCGAAGCCCGTGGGCAGTTGCCCTGGGTGGCCGCCGGCTTCCTGGGCCTCGCCCTGATCCAGGGCGGCTTCACCTATCTGAGCGGGCGCTGGGCCGCGGCGGCAGCGGAAGGCATCGCCCGTCGTTTGCGCGACTATCTCTACGACCACATTCAGCGGCTGACCTTTGCCTACCACGATCGCACGCCGGCAGGCGACCTCATCCAGCGCGTCACCTCGGACGTCGACGCGTTGCGCCGCTTCTTCCAGGAGCAGGCGCTCGGCGTCGGCCGCATCACCCTGCTCTTCTTGATCAACTTCACCGCTCTCGTGACGCTAAACGCTCGCCTGGCGCTCGTCTCGGTGGTGCTCATCCCCATCGTCCTGGGCACCTCCGTCCTCTTCTTCCGCAAGATCTCGGCCCTCTACGAGGCCTTCCAGGAGCAAGAAGCGAAGCTCTCCACGACGCTGCAAGAGAACCTGACAGGCATTCGCGTTGTGCGTGCCTTTGCCCGCCAGCAGTTTGAGGTCGACAAGTTCGAGGCCGACAACTGGGAGCGCTTCGCCCGTGGTCGGCGCCTCCTGCTCATGCACGCCTATTTCTGGCCGTCGACCGACATCCTGGTCGGCATCCAGCTGCTGATCGGCTACACCATCGGCGCCCGCATGGCTATTGCCGGCACCATCACCGTCGGCACCTTCCTTGCCTACCTTGGCCTCCTCGCCTGGATCATCTGGCCCATGCGCTATCTCGGCCGGCTGATCGTCGACCTGTCGACCGGCATCGTCTCCTTCCAGCGCGTCGCGGCCATCATCGAGCAGCAGCGCGAACCGATCGAAAGCGGCCGGCACGAGCCTGACGGCCCCCTGCGCGGCGAGATCGTTTTCGAGGACGTGGCCTTCGCCTACGAGGATGGCGCGCCCGTGCTCCAGGACATCACCTTCCACGTGGCCGCCGGACAGTCGGTGGCCCTGCTCGGCTCGACCGGCTCTGGCAAGACATCGCTCGTCAACCTGCTTCTCCGCTTCTACGACTACTCCGCGGGCCACATTGCCTTGGACGGCGTCGAGCTCCGCGACTACGCCCCGCGCGCTCTGCGCCGGGCGATTGGCCTGGTCCAGCAGGAGCCCTTTCTCTTCTCCCGCACCATCCGCGACAACATCACCTATGGCGTTGAGCGCCCGGTGAGCGACGAAGAAGTGGCCGCCGTGGCCCGGGCCGCGGCCATCCACGACGTCATCGAGGAGTTCACGGATGGCTACAATACGCTGGTCGGCGAGCGAGGCGTTACCCTTTCGGGCGGCCAGAAGCAGCGCGTGACCCTCGCCCGGACGCTCCTCAAGGATCCCCGCATCCTCATCCTGGACGATGCCACCTCGTCCGTGGACACGGAGACCGAGGCCGCCATTCGCGACGCGCTGGCCCAGCTACTTCCCGGACGTACGTCGTTCATCATCGCCCACCGCATACAGACGGTGATGCACGCCGATCTGATCCTGGTGCTCGACGGGGGCCGAATCGTTCAGCATGGGCGGCACGCCGCTCTGATCGCTGAGGACGGGCCCTACCGCGAGATCTTCGAGCTGCAATCGCGCATCGAAGAGGAGCTGGAGCAGGACCTGGCGGGGGCACTGGAACAGGGCCTGCCGGCAGCCGCTCCCGGAGCAAGCCATGGCTGACGTGTACTTCGAGGAAGAAGAGTTCGAGACCGAGTTCAACGGACAGACCGTCTGGCGCATCCTCATGCAGGCGCGTCCCCACTGGCGCATGCTCGTCGGCTTCCTGATCGCCGTCACCGCCGTCTCCCTCGTCGACGCGATCTTCACCTACCTGAGCAAGCTCATCATCGACGAGGGCATCGTCGGCGCCGATCCGGACCGCCTGGTGCAGCTCCTCACCGTCTACGGCGGCCTGATGCTCGTCCAGGCCGCGCTCGTGTTTGTCTTCATTTACCTGGCCGGCATCCTCGGCGAGCGCATCCGCTACGATCTGCGCCGGCGGATGTTCAACCATCTGCAACAGCTCTCGTTCTCCTACTTCGATCGCACGCCCGTCGGCTGGATCATGTCCCGCGTCACCTCGGACACGGAGCGCATTGCCGAGCTGGTCACCTGGGGCCTGCTCGACGTCACCTGGGGCGTCATGAGCATCTCCATCTCGGCTGTCTTCATGTTGGCCATCAACTGGCGGCTGGCGCTCGTCGTCTTGCTCATTGTGCCGGTGCTCGTCGTCGTCGCCGCCGAGTTTAAGCGCAAGATCCTGCGTGAATACCGTGATGTGCGGCGCCTCAACTCGAAGATCACCGGGGCGTTCAACGAGAACATCACCGGGGTGCGCGTTACCAAGTCGCTGGCCCGGGAAGAGACCGACCTGCGCGAGTTTCAGCGTCTCACCGGCGACATGTACCGGGCCTCCTACCGGGCGGCCTGGCTCTCGGCGTTGTTCCTGCCTTTGGTTCAGCTCATTACCGCTGTCGGCGTCGGAGCCGTGGTCTGGGTCGGTGGCCTGCAGGCGGTCGTCGGCGGGCTCTCGGTCGGCGACCTCCAGGCGTTCATCAGCTACATCACCTTCATGCTCTGGCCGGTGCAGGAGATGGCCCGCGTCTACGCTCAGATGCAACAGTCGATCGCCTCCGCCGAGCGGGCGTTCTCCCTGATCGACGCCGTGCCCGACGTCCGCGACCGGCCCGACGCGGCCGATCCGGGCGTGCTACGCGGGGACATCTGCTTCGAGCACGTCGGCTTTCATTACGAGAAGGACAAGCCCGTCCTCTCTGACTTCAACCTGACCCTGGCGCGCGGCGAGACGCTGGCGCTGGTCGGCCCCACGGGGGGCGGCAAGTCAACCATCGTCAACCTGCTGGCCCGCTTCTACGAGCCCACGGCCGGCCGCATCCTCATCGGCGGCACCGACTACACCCGGCTGACGCAGCACGCGGTCCAGTCGCGCATCGGCATGGTGCTGCAGATGCCGCATCTCTTTGCCGGCACCATCCGGGAAAACATCCGCTACGGCCGCCTGGACGCCACCGACGCCGAAATCGAGGAGGCGGCCCGCCTGGCCGGCGCGCACGTCTTCATCAGCCAGCTGGAAAAGGGCTACGACGAAGACGTCGGCGAGGGCGGCAACCTGCTCTCCGTTGGCCAGAAGCAGCTCATCAGCCTGGCCCGCGCCGTCCTCGCCCGACCGGAGATCTTCATCATGGACGAGGCCACGAGCTCGGTGGACACGCTCACCGAGGCGCTCATCCAGCGCGGGATGGAGACCCTGATGAAGGACCGGACGAGCATCATCATCGCTCACCGCCTCTCCACGATTAAGCGGGCCGATCGCATCGTGGTCCTCCAGCGCGGCCAGATCGAGGAGATGG
>JBFGLK010000112.1:0-8426 GCA_041576195.1 Promineifilaceae bacterium (SeqCode) | reverse complement strand
GCCTCGTCCCACACCTCCTGGATCTTGGCCGACAACGCCTCGCCGAGCGCGCGCGCCGGCGGGGCGGCGACGCCCAGCTCGGCCAGATAGTGGACCAGGTGACGCGCCCGCTCCTGCTGCACGTCTGGCCAGGAGACGGTCGGCGCCGACCAGTCGAGAAGCGTGTCGTCCAGGTCGAAGACGAGGGTCGTGACCCGGCGATCGGACCGGTTGGCGCCCCGGGGAACGACGCGCTGACTCATGCGGCCTCCCGCGTCGTGGCGAAGCGCTCAAGCAAGAGGACAACGCCCAGGCCGGCCAGGGCCAGGCCCAGGGCCAGGACGATCTCCACGTTGAAGGCGCCGTTTACGGTCAGCTCTGGCAGGACGTTGCGCTGCAAGGTCACGATGCGCTCACCGGCGCTGTCCAGGGCGAAGCTGCCGTCCGGAGCGGTCAGCCAGGCCAGATCCACCTTCCACGGCCATATCTTGCGCAGGCTGCCCAGCATGAGCCCGGTCAGCAGCGCCAGGGTGAGATCGTGAAAGCGCTTAAAGAAGTAGCCGACGATCTGGGCAAAGGTGATGATGCCGATGCCCGCGCCGGCGGCGACGAAGAAGAGGCTCGCGATGTCGCCCGAGGTGAGGGCGCCGAGCACGTACTGGTATTTGCCCAGCAGCACCAGGATGAAGGCGCCGGAGATGCCCGGCAGGATCATGGCGCAGATGGCCAGGGCGCCGCTGACGAAGAGGAAAGCGTAGCTGTTGGGCGTGGTGGCCGGCACGAGGCCGACGATCACGAAGGCGCCCACCGCCCCCAGGCCGAGGGCCAGGGCAAGCGGCGGCGTCCACCGCGGAATGCGCCCGGCCACGGTGAAGACCGAGGCCAGGACCAGCCCGAAGAAGAAGCTCCAGAGCAGCACCGGCTGGTGGATCAGCAGCCACTCCAGGCCATGGGCCAGGGTCAAGAAAGCGGTGAGGATGCCGGCAGCCACGGCCACGAGAAACGGCCAGTTCAGCACGCGAAAGGCAGTGCCCAGGTCGGCAGAGAAGAGCGCGAGCAAGAATCGGCGCCGGCCGATCTCCCGGATCGAGTCGATCAGCTCCTCGTAGATGCCCAGGATGAGGGCCATCGTGCCGCCGGAGACGCCCGGCACGATGTCCGAGGCGCCCATGGCCACGCCCCGCAGCATCAGCCCGGCGTAGTCGCGCAGACCGCGCCGCGCGCGCGCCGGGGTCAGGGGGTGTGTTTCTGTCATAAGTCGGGGGATCAGGCCGGGACGAGATCGGGCCGGGCCCGATCTCGCCTCGCCGGCAGTTTGCCAGTTAGCGGAAGAGTTCCCGCGTGATGATAAGCCGCTGGATCTGGCTGGTGCCCTCGTAGATCTGGAAGATCTTCGCGTCGCGCATCAGCTTCTCCACCGGGTATTCGGCCATGTAGCCGTAGCCGCCGAAGACCTGGACGGCGTTGGTGGTCACGCGCATGGCCATGTCGGCGGCGTAGGCCTTGGCGAAGGCCGCGGCCATCGTGTTCGGCTGGCCCTGGTCGACGGCCCAGGCCGCCTTGTGCACCAGGAGCCGGGCGGCCTCTACTTCCATGGCCATGTCGGCCACCATGTGGCCCACAGCCTGGTGCTGCCAGATCGGCACGCCCATGGTGATGCGCGTGCGCGCGAACTCGATGGCCTCATGCAGGGCGCGCGCGCCGACGCCGACTGCGCCGGCGGCCACGCTCGGCCGACTCTTGTCGAACACCTTCATGGCGATGATAAAGCCGTGGCCCTCTTCGCCCAGGAGGTGGGTTGCCGGCACGCGAACGTCGTCGAACATCACCGGCGCGGTGTCGGAGGCGTGCTGACCCATCTTGTCGAACGGCTGGCCGACGCTGACGCCTTCCCAGTCGCGATCGACGATAAAGCAGCTGATGCCCTTGTAGCGCTTCGACGGATCGGTGTAGGCGAAAACCGTGTAGAAGTTGGCCACGGTCGCTCCGGTGATGAAGGTCTTGCTGCCGTTGAGCACGTAGTGGTCGCCGTCGCGGCGGGCCGTCGTCTTGATGCCGGCCACGTCGGAACCCGCCTCCGGCTCGGTCAGGCAGTAGGCGGAGAGCTGGCCCTCCACGATGCGGCCGCCATACTCCTGCTTCTGCGCTTCGGTGCCGGCGATCAGAATGGGCAGCCAGCCCAGGCTCACGGCGCCAATGGCCGTGCTCACGCCGGAGCACCCCCAGGCCAGCTCCTCGGTCACCAGCACGTCCTCGAACAGGCTCAGGCCCAGGCCGCCGTACTTGTCCGGGATGCTCATCGTGGTCAGGCCCAGCTCCTGGGCCTTGCGAATGATGGGCCAGGGAAATTCGTGGGTCCGATCGTAATGCTCGGCTTGCGGCGCGATCTCGTTGCGGGCGAAATCGCGCGCCAGCTGCTGAATCATCTGCTGCTCCTCGGTGAGGGCAAAGCCAACGCCGAGGGCGTTTTGCGCGGTGGCAACATTCATCGGTGACTCCTTGTGGGCCCCGGATCCCGGCCGGCCTGGTCGTCAGGCCGGTGCCGAGCCACGGGGTGCGTGTGGGATAGCGCTAGCCGCGGAGCTCGGTCTTCAGGATCTTGCCGGTGGCATTCATGGGCAAGGTGTCCCGAATGGCGACGATCCGCGGGTACTTGTAACCGGCCATGTTTTCTTTGCACCAGGCGATGACTGCCTCGGCGTCCAGCGCGGCGTCCGCCTTGGGCACGACGAAGGCCTTGATCTCCTCGCCGTATTGCGGGTCCGGCACGCCGATGACGGCCGCCAGGCTGATGCCCGGGTGAGTCATGAGGACCTCTTCGACCTCCCGTGGGTAGACGTTGAAGCCGCCGCGGATGATCATGTCTTTAAGCCGATCGACGATGTACAGGTAGCCGTCGTCGTCGAAGCGGCCGATGTCGCCGGTGTGGAACCAGCCGTCGCGAAAGGCCTCCTCGTTCGCCTCGGGCCGGTTGTAGTAGCCCTTCATGACGTTGTGGCCCTTGATGACGATCTCGCCCAGCTCGCCTGCCGGCACCGGGGCGCCGTCCTCGTCGATCACCTCGATCTGCACCCCCCACACCGGCAGGCCGACCGAGCCGACCCTGGGTGGCCGGTCGACGCGATTGAAGCTGGCGACCGGGCTGGTCTCGGAGAGGCCATAGCCCTCGAGGATCTGGACGCGGAAGCGATCGCCGAAGGCCCGGAGTACCTCGACGGGCATGGCCGAGCCGCCGGAGGCGGCCAGGCGCAGGTTGGCGGCGATCTTCGCCAGGTCGTAGTTGTCGGCACCCGGGTGGTTGAGCAACGCCCAGTACATCGTCGGCACGCCGGCGAAGACGGTGACGTTCTCGCGCTCCATCAGGGCCAGGGCGGCGTCCGGATCGAAGCGGGGCAACAGGACGAGCGTGGCCGCCCGGTAGAAGCCGCTGTTCATCTGCACGGTCTGGCCAAACGAGTGGAACAGGGGCAGGACCACCAGGTGCACGTCGTGCTCGATCGGCGCGATCATGTTGTCCACGATCCGGGCGTTTATGAGCATGTTGCTGTGGCTCAGCTCGGCCCCCTTGGGCTGGCCCGTGGTGCCGCTCGTGTACAGAATGACGGCGGTGTCGTCGCTATGTGTGGCGACGGCGTGGAAGGCCGGCGATTGGCCAGCCATCAGCATGCCCAGCGTCTGGACGCCGTCGATGGGCGGCGGCCCGGCGGGGTTGGCGGTCATGTAGATGAAGTGCCGGCAGCCGGGGGCCGCCTCGAAACCGGCGTGGCCCCATTCGCCCATGGGCAGCTGCTCGGTGCCCTCGAAACAGAGGTAGGCCTTCGCCTCCGAGTCGCCGAGGTGATAGGCGATCTCCCGAGGGCGCAGCAAGACGTTGAGCGGGACGACGACCGCCCCGGCCTTGAGGATGCCATAGTAGGCGATCGGGAAATAGGGCAGATTGGGGCAGCTCAGGGCGACCTTGTCGCCCGGCTCAATGCCGGCCCGAGCCAGGCCCCCGGCGACCTGGCTGGCCATGGCGTTGATCTGGGCGTAGGTCAGCCGCACGTCGCCGAAGACGACGGCCACGCGCTCTGGGTGTTCGCGCGCGGACTCCTCGAGCAAGATGGCCAGGTTAAGCATGCGGACTCCTTCCTGAGGGCGCCCCGGGCGCCGGGATGCGGCGCTAGGCGCCGGGTTCGCCGGCGTCGGCTTCCTCGGGCAACATGCCCTCCAGGTCCGGGAGCACCTCGGCCTCCTCCGGGAAAACGAGCGGCTCTTCCTCGATCTCTGCCGGCAGGGCGTCGAGCGTGGCGCTCTCGGCCAACGACAGATCCACGGTCATCACCCCGTCGCGCTCCCCGACGTCCTGGACTGCCCCGCGGCTGATCAGGCGCTTCTCGGCCACCGGCCCCTCGACGAAGACGCGAGCCAGGCTGAAGCCCAGAATGTCCGCGTTGGTATCCACGATGACATCGCCCACCGTGCCCACCTTGGTGCCGCCCGGCGTGTCGATGTCCCGGCCCTGCAGCCTGTTACGGCGGAGCCAGTCGGCCATGGGGGCATACTGGTTGCTGTCGGTCGCGGCGTTCGCGTCCTTCACCAGGATGGCGTCCAGGCCGAAGACGACCACGTTGTCTCGCGGGATGAGCAGATCCTTGCGGCTGATCAGGCCTTCCTTGCCCAGGAAGATGCCGACCACGCTTATGGCATCGGGGTCCAGGTAGAGGTCTTTGACGTCGCCGACATATTTGCCGTCGGCGGCGCTGAAGATCGGTTTGCCAATCAAATCCTTACCCAGGCGCATCGCATACTCCTTCCAGTCGAACGTGAGACCGGCGCCCGCGCGGCTGCCGGCAGGGCCGGGTTGTCTCCGAATTATACCATTCTCCGGCGCACTGCGTCATGGGCAACGCCCCCCGGCTCACAGAGCTGGCGGCGCCACCGCTGTCCGGCCCATGAATGGGCGGCAGGGCCTGTCATCGGCGCGGGTGGCGCACGGTCGCGTCATGCGCCTCGCCCGCCGGCTCATTCGGCGCGGGCGATCCGCTCGAGCGCGGCCAGCGCCCGGTCCACCTCGTCCGCCGTGTTGTAGTGCACGAAGCCGATGCGCACGAGCCCGCCGCTGTCGCGCAGGCCCAGACGTTCCATGACCGCCATGGCGTAGTAATCGCCGTGCCAGACGTTGATCCCCCACGCCCCCAGCCGCGCCGCCACCGCCGCCGGCGCCCGCCCGGCCAGGCTGACGGCAAAGGTGGGCGCCCGTCGCTCCAGCTCTTCGATATCGGTGATGCCGTAGACGCGCAGGCCCGGTATGCCCGCCGCCCCGCGCAGGAAGCGCTCGCTCAGCCCCGCCTCGTATGCTTTGATGGCCGTCATGGCCCGGATCAGGCGCGCGCGCCGGTCGCCGCCCGGCCCGCCCAAGTCCGCCAGGTAGTCGACGGCCGCTTCGACGCCGGCCAGGCTCTCGAAGCTCTGGGTGCCCGTCTCCCACTTGCCGGGCGGCGCGGTTGGCGCCGGGCGCACCTTGTAGGCCGTCAGGCGTTCCAGATGGGCCAGCCGCCCATAGAGGATACCGGTGTGCGGCCCGAAGAACTTGTAACTGGAGCAGACGAGGAAGTCGGGGTCCAGCGCCCCGACGTCGATCAGACCATGCGGGGCAAAGTGGACGCTGTCGACGAAGACGAGCGCGCCGGCGCCGTGGGCCAGGCGGATGGCCCGGTCCAGGTCGGTGATGCTGCCGACGGCGTTGGAGGCGTAGGTGATGGCCAGGAGGCGGGTGCGCTCGGTGAGCAGGTCGGGCAGTTGCTCCAGAGCCAGAGTGCAGTCCGCCGGCTGGAAATCCAGCCAGCGCACGGTCACGCCCCGGTCCTCGGCGGCCATCAGCCAGGGGGCGATGTTGGCGTCGTGGTCCAGGCGGGTGACGATGATCTCGTCGCCGGGCTGCCAGGTGCGGGCCAGCGCCCGGCTGAGGGCGAACGTCAGGCTGGTCATGTTCTGGCCGAAGACGATCTCCTCGGGCCGGCAGGCGCCGAGGAGGTCCTGGGCGGCGGCGCGGGCGGTGGCGACGGCGGCGTCGGCGCGGCGGCTGGCCGGGAACGGGCCGCCGAGATTGCTGACGCCGTCGACGAGCTGCCGGCCCACGGCGTCGATGACGCGTTGGGGTACCTGGGTGCCGCCCGGGCCGTCGAGATAGGCGACCGGTTGGCCGTCGGCGGCCGCCATCTGCAGGGCGGGGAACTGGACGCGCAGGGGATGGGGATCGAGGGGTGGGGTGGTCATGGGCCCATTGTAGCCCAGATCGAGCGGCGCGCGACCACGGGAGGGGTTTCTCAAACCCCGCAGTGCTCCCAGAACGGCGGCGTCTGGAGACCTCGATCGGAGCTGCGGCGCCGGGGACGGTTCAGAGGCAAGTGTCCCGATCTGGTTGGGTGCCGGGGGCAAAGCGGAAGCGCTTGCCGGCAGAGCGGTCGGTCTCAGCCGGCGATTGTGGCAGCGATGTGCGCCGCCTGTTCGCCGACGCCAAGGAACAGGCCGGTCTTCTGGCTGGGTAGCCAGGGCAGGCCAGCGAAGTAAAGGCCGGGGCAGGTGGTGACGCCGCGCTGTTGCACGGGGAAGCCGTAGGCGTCAAAGAGGGGGAGGTGGACCAGGCCGAAGTCAAAGGTGTAGCCGACGGCCCAGATCAACGTGTTGATGCCGGCACGCTTCAGGTCGAGTTCCTCGACGATCGGGACGTCATAGCCGTGGCGCCATTGCGGTAGCTGCTCCGGCGGCGCGTCGAGGCCGCTGCGCTCAATGTAGCCGTCGATCAGGTTGACGATGTCCGTTTCCAGCTGATCGCCCTTGGCCAGGTTGGCCGCCAAATCAGGAGCCAGTCGCAGCCGGTGGCCGTCGGCGCCGATCAGCCGGCCGAGCAACGTCACGCCATCGCGGGCAAACTGGTGCAGGTTGAGCGAGTGGCCGCCGCGCGCCCCGGAGATGTGGGGGTTGCCGGCAAACCGCAGGCCGGGTGATGGAAACGCGTCCACGGTACGGTCGAGAAACCCGGCCAGGCTGAGCCACTCGTAGGTGTCCTTGCCTCGATAGCGACGTGGCGCCCGACCGGCGCTGCCGACACAAAGGAAGACACGGCGACCGCTGAGATTCAGCTCCTCGGCGATCTGGCAGCCGGACTGGGCGCTGCCAACGACCAGGACCGCGCCGTGAGGCAGGGCGTCGGAACGGCGGTATTCGCCCGTATGCAGCTGCAAGACGTCCGACGCCAGATCGGCGCTGAAGCCGGGCCGCCGAGGGCGCTGAAAGAGCCCGGTAGCCATGACCACGTTGGCGGCCTCGTAGGGCCCGTTGTCGGTCTCCACGCGAAAGCCGCCGCTGTCCAGGAGCCGCACGCCGGTCACCTGGACGCCGTGCTGAACCGGCAGCCGGTAACGGGCCACATATTGCTCGAGCCGGGCGACGACCTCATCGCGGGGCATGAAGCCATCGGGGTCGTCGCCCTCGTATTCCGCGCCGGGGAGGCGAAACGACCAGTTAGGCGTGACCAGTGTGAAGGAGTCCCACCGGCCGTCGCGCCAGGCGGAGCCCGGGCCGCTGGCCTTCTCCAGCACCACATGGGGCCGGCCTCTCTGGCTGAGGAAGTAGCTGGTAGCCAGACCGGCCTGGCCACCCCCGACAATGAGCGACTCGACGTATTCCGTTTTCATGTGTTTCCTTCCCTGAAGATCGGGCCGCAGACCCCGCGGGCCCGGCGTGCCCGCGAGATCGGAGCCACGGATAGCATCTGGATTGCCGCGCGTTGCCTACGGGTAGTTGCCGGTGGGTCTCGTGCGCTTTACCAGACCCCGGGCACGAGCCGGAAGCGGGTGCGGGCGGCGTAGGCAGCGTAGCCGGGCAGCCCGACCAAAAGCATCCGATCCTCCCGCCGGGTGCGCTCGACAAGGGCGGCCAGGCCGATGAGTGCCGGCAGGAACGCCCAGGCGGCGTCCAGCATGACCGGGAAGGCCAACCCGGCGATCAGGCCGCCGGCGTAGCCGGGATGGCGCACCAGCCGGTAGGGCCCGCCGGTGACGACGACGTGGCCCCGGTCGGCCTGGATGCGGGCGACGGCCGAGAAGAAGCGGTTGGCCAGCATGGCCCAGACCGCCAGGCCATAGCCCAGAGCGAGGACGACCGCGGCCAGGATCTGGGCTTCCGGTGGCAGCGGCGGGGGCCAGCCATAGCGGCGATCCAGGCCGGCGACGACCGCCTGGGCCAGCGGGGCGAAGAGGGCGACGATGGCCACCAGGAGCCGGTCGCCCGGCGCAACGTCTTCCGCCTCGGCGAAGCGGGCCCGCTCGCGCAAGAGGTCCGGGTCGCGCCGCCAGGCGACCAGCCGGCTGCCGACGGTGGCGCCCACGAACAGGACCGTGTAGATCCAGGCCAGCGGCCAGCGCGGGCTCCCGGCGGCCAGGAACAGGGCTGCCGGCATGCCG
>JBFGLK010000111.1:0-8434 GCA_041576195.1 Promineifilaceae bacterium (SeqCode) | reverse complement strand
GCCGGCGGCCATCAGCTCGTCGGCGTTCATGCCCTCAAGGAGTGCATCCGACATCGGCTCCTCGGTGGGCTCCGGCATCGGTTCGTCCGTCGGCTGGGCCGGGGCTTCCGTCGGCTGGGCCGGGGCCTCGGTCGGCTGGGCCGGGGCCTCGGTCGGCTGGGCCGGGGCCTCAGTCGGCTGGGCGGCCGGCTCCGTGCCGCCACCACAGGCAGCCAGAGCAAACATGGCCATCAAGGCAAACAGCAACAGGAAAGTAAGGCGTTTCATAATCTCTTCTCCTTATGAACAGTGAAGCTTGTGTCGCGACCGGGCCCGCGATCGCCGGTACGGCGCGATTCGGGCGACTGCGTTCTCCGGGGCAGTCGGGCGCCTGATAACAGGCCCGGTCACCGGCTTTCAGGCAGGCGCGCCCCGGGGCCCGGCATGATCGAACATTCTAAAGGATCACACCCGGATGTCAAATACGGGCTGCCTCAGTCGTCGATTTCGTCCAGGTCGCCCACTTCGTCGAGCGCCTCCGTGAAATAGCGCTCGAACTCCGGATAGTGTCCTGTGACGGTGAAGATGACCCGCTCGGCGATGTTGGTGGCCCGATCGCCGATGCGCTCCAGCGCGTGACCGGCCCAGAGCAGGTAGTTGGCCAGCCGGATGTAGTCGTCGTCGTGCATGTCAACCATGCCGTGGCGCACCAACTTGGCGTAGTGCTTGTCCATCTTGTTGTCTTCGGCGATGACCGCTTCGGCCGTCTCCAGGTCGTTGTTGACGAAGGCCTCGACACTTTCGCTGATCATTCGCCGGGCGCGGCTGGCCATCTTGGGCAGCTTATAGACAGAGCTGAAGGGCTGATCGTGCTGCATACGCTCGACGAGATGGGCCATGCCGGCAGCGTGATCGGCCACGCGCTCCAGCTCGATGACGATGTGGATGATCGACAACACCCGGCGCAGGTCGCTGGCCGCCGGCTGCTGCGTGGCCAGGATCATCAGGCCCATCTGCTCCAGCTCGTAGCGCAGGTGGTTGATCTCCCGGTCGTTGGCAATGACCGCGTGGGCCAGGGCGACATCTTGCTCCTGGAAGGCGGTGGCGGCGTTGGCGATCGCCTCGTCCACCATCGCGGCGAGGCGGAGCAGGTTGGTTTGAGCCTCGTTTAGTGCGCTATCCAGTATCGAGCGTTTTCGCAGGTGCATGGTCTTCGCGAGTCTCCGAAATGGGCCCGGGCGGGGCCGCGGGTGGGGCTCAGGGCGGCGTGAGCCGGGTCAAAGCGCCTGGGCCAGGCGCATCAGATCGCCGGCGTTGTGTTCGCGCAGGGGTGGCCCATGGCCGCAGGCGAAGAGAGCGGGCGTCAGGTCGAGTAGCCGGCGCGCGGATCGGCGGGCGGCGTCCGGGTCGCCGGTGATGAATGCCGGCATCAGGCTGAGCCGCTCGTCGCGGGTCTGGAGCGCGTCGCCGGCGAAGAGGACGCCAGTGGACGGGCTGTAGAAGGCGTGATGATCCGGGGTGTGGCCGGGGGTCGGGATCGCGATGAGGCCGTCCAGGCAGGGGAGCGACTCGTCCTCGGCTACCTGACGGACATCGGGGACCGGGTCGAAGCCGAGGAAGGGGGCGGTCAGACGATGGATCAGGCGGGGCAGGTGCTCCGGGGAGCGGCCGCGGGCCAGGTAGTGAGCGGTCTCCGCGCCGGCCAGGACCTGGGCGCCGGTCCGCTTCGCCAGCTGGGCGGCGCTGCCCGCGTGGTCGATGTCGGCGTGGGTGATGAGGATGCGCGTGAGATGGTGGGGGTGCCGGCCGATCTGCTCGATGTAGGCCAGAATGCGGTCCGCCTCGCGGGGTATGCCGGCATCGACCAGGGTCAGCCAGCGCTCCTCGACGCAGAGGTAGACGTTGCTGGCCCGCAGCGGGATCCAGTGTAGGCCGGGGAACAGCTCCATGGCGCGGCTAGGCTTCCTCCTCGACGGCCTCCGCTTCCGTGGACTGGCCGAGGGCCTGTCCGGCGGCGGCGTCGAAGATGGTCTGGATTGCCTCGACGTCGGCGCGGGCCAGGCGCGGCTGGCGCTCCATCTCCTGGCGCATGTAGCCGCGCAGCTTGGTGTAGTGATACGCCGGGACGGTCGCGTCGGCGAGGTCGAGGTCGCGAATGTTCGTGGTGAAGACGATCACGGCGCGAATGGGGAGCTCCCTCTCCGCCAGGGTCGGGTCCTGCCGGGCGATGAAGCCGGCTACGGCGCGGACGTTGTCCGCGGCTTCCTTGGCCGGTTTGCCCAGGCTCTCGGTGCCGAAGATCCGGCGCATGAAGAAGATGCGCTGCCGGAAGTGGTCGCCGCTGGCCTGGATCCTGCCGCCCTGCCACTTCAGCACGAAGACATAGACGCCGAAATCGGTGAGGAGGACGTGCGGTGCCGGCAGGACGAAGTGATAGATGCGGCCATGGCGGGCCGCCCGGCCCAGCCCCTGGTCGAGGAGGCGATCCGGCCGCGGATTGCGGGCGTACTTGTTGATCAGGTAGAGCCCAACCTGCGACATTGGCAGGCCGAGCAGCAGGGCCACGCCTTGAATAACCAGGATCTGTTCGGCGGGCAGGAAGATGCCCAACAGGAAACCGACGACGAGCACGCCCATGCCGACGAAGCCCACCGTGAGCCCAATCCGGCGGAGCCGGCCGAGCCGGGCCTCATCGCGAATGACGGTCAGGCGGGGGGATCGTGTTGTCTTTTTGGTCACGCAGCTCCTCGTCGATCGGGGTCAGCGGCTAACGGTTGCCGTTCAAACTGAAGCGGCGCAGCACCATGCAGGCGTTCTGGCCGCCGAGGCCGAACGAGTTGTTCATAGCATAGCGCAGGGGCGCCTCGCGGGCCACGTTGGGCACGTAGTCCAGGTCACAGTCGGGATCCGGTGTCTCGTAGTTGATGGTCGGCGGGATGACCCCTTCGCGCAGCGCCATGGTGCAGAAGAGCGTCTCGATCGCCCCCGCGCCGCCCAACAAGTGGCCGCTGACCGACTTGGTGCTGCTGACCGGGATATTATAGGCGTGCTCGCCGAAGACGTGCTTGATGGCCATCGTCTCCAAGGCGTCGTTGACCGGCGTAGAGGAGCCGTGGGCGTTGATGTAGTCGACATCGGTCAGGTTCGTGCCGGCATCGTCGAGCGCCCAGCGCATCACCCGGATCGCGCCGCGCGCGTCCGGGTCGGGCGCGGCGACGTGGTAGGCGTCGGACGACGAGGCGTAGCCGAGGTATTCGGCGTAGATCTCCGCCCCTCTGGCCACGGCCAGGTCCAGTCGCTCCAACACCACGACGACAGCGCCCTCACTTAGGATGAAGCCGTCGCGGTCCCGGTCAAACGGGCGGCAGGCACGGTGCGGCTCGTCGTTGAAGGCGGTCGACAACGCGCGCATGGCGGCGAACCCGGCCAGCGTCGCCTCGTGCACCAGGCCCTCGACGCCGCCAGCCAGGACCCGCTCGGCCCGGCCGCGGCGGATCAGGTCCGCCCCCTCGCCGATCGCCTGCACGCCCGTGGCGCAGGCGGCGGCCACCGTGCTGATCGGCCCGACCGCGCCGGCCAAGGTGCTGACGTGGTGGCTAGGCATATTGGGCAGGGCGCTGACAAGGGCGAAAGGGTTGGCGCGCGCCAACCCTTTTTCGCGATAGAGCGCCAGGTTCTCGTCGGCCCGCTCGAAGCCGCCCATGCCAGTGCCGATGATCACGCCGGCCCGCTCGCCGTCAGGCAGGGGTGATGGCAGGCCAGCGTCTTCCAGCGCCAGCACGCCCGCGGCTACGGCCAGTTGCGAGGCCCTGGCCATCCGGCGGGCCTCCTTGAAGTTCATGTACTTGCCGGGATCGAAGCCGCGGACCTCGCCGGCGATGCGGCAGGGCAGCCCGCTGGCGTCAAACTGGGTGACGGTATCGATGCCGGAGCGTCCGGCCACAGCGCTCTCCCAGGTCTGGCGAGCGGTGTGACCAAGCGGGGTAACCGCCCCGAGGCCGGTGATGACGACGCGCAGGCGGCCGCGCTCGTCGAGATATGCGGGGTTCATGGTGCCGGCACTTCCAGGCGGGCCAGCCCGTCGCGGATGGCCCCCACGACGTCGTTCTGGACGGCCAACTGGGCCTGGCGCACGGCCTGCTTCAAGGCATAGGCATTGGAGCGGCCGTGGGCCACGATGACGACGCCGTTGACGCCCAGAAGCGGCGCCCCGCCGACTTCGTCGGGATCCAGCGCCTGGCGGACGCGACGAAAGGCCGGTTTGGCCAGCAGGCCGCCGACTTTGGTGAACGGCGTGGCCATGATTTCGGTCCGCACGAGCTTCAAGAGATGATCGGCCACGGCTTCCGCGGTCTTGATCATGATGTTGCCGGTGAATCCATCGGTGACGCCGACGTCGGCGTCACCGGCCATAAACTCCTTGGGTTCGATGTTGCCCACATAGTTGAGCCCACTGGCGGCCAGAAGCGGGATCGTCTCCTTGATTAGCGTGTTGCCCTTTCCCTCTTCCTCGCCGTTGGAGATCAGCGCCACGCGCGGGCGCTCCAGGCCCCAGACGCGCTCTTGAAAGAGGCTGCCCATCAGGGCGAACTGCAGCAGGTAGTCTGGCTGGCAGTCCGCGTTGGCCCCGTTGTCGATGAGCAGGGGGCGATTCGGAATGGGAAAGGTCACCCCGAGGGCGGGGCGCTTGATGCCGCGGATGCGCCGCAACGTGTGGAGCATGGCCACGGCGAGCACCGCGCCCGTGTTGCCGGCGGTGACGAAGGCGTCGGCCTCGCCCCGCTTGACGAGATCTAACCCCACGTGGAGCGAGGAGTTCTGTTTTACGCGCGAGGCCGACGACGGGCTGTCCGTCATCTCGATGACCTCGCTGGCGTGGCGGACGTGGAGCGGCAGGCCGGCAGTGTCGTGCCCGGCCATCGCCGCGGCGATCCGCGCCTCGTCGCCGACCAGGATGATCTCGGCGCCTAATTCGCGGGCGGCGAGGATACCGCCGGCCACGTCCGGTTCGGGGTAATGATCGCTCCCCATGGCGTCTACGACGATGCGCATCGGCGACGTCTCCTTCGGCGGCGCCGGCCGTGAGGCGGGCGCGTACGTGAGGCGCGGGCTGCCGGCATGCCGCCAGTCGCGCCGTCGTCCGACCGGCGCCGCGGCGCGGGGATCGGACGGGTGGGGACCGACGATCCCCGGCGGCGCGGCGAATCTGGCGGTCGGACCCGGGTCAGGTCGGCAACTGGCTGGGAACGACGGGACCTTGAGCCGGGATGCAGGCAGGCCACGGCCGGTATAGGACCCGGCGCCTGGTGTGACGAGCGGGTCGAGCGCTGGCTCAAGTCGTAGGCGGATTCTACCGATGGCCCAGACCTTCGTCAAACCGCGCCAGAGCGGAGGCGTCCGTACCGCCCGCCTTGACACATTGATGTCTATCGATATAATGGTGGCTATGGAAGCACTGGTGTTCGCCAAGGCGATGGCCGACGAGACGAGACAGGAGATCATGCGCCTGCTGTGCTGCCGCTGGCTGTGCGTGACCGACCTGGTGGAGCGGCTAGACGTGTCGCAGCCCACCGTCTCCCACCACCTGGCCCATCTGCGCCAGGCGGGCCTGGTGCACACCCGGCGCGAGGGCCGGCAGGTCTACTATTCGTTGAACCAGGACGCGGTGGCTGTGTGCTGCGGCCGACTGATGGCAATCTTTGCCCCGGAGCGGGAGCTGCCGGCCTGAGCCGATCTTTTTTTCGGCGTTTATATCGACGCGTGTCGATAAGAGGTGTGCGATGACGACGATTTCGACGGATGCGATTCACGTAGCTGTGCGCGAACGCTACGCCCGGCTGGCCACGCAAGGACCGGCGGGCGCGGCCACCTGTTGCGAGCCGGAAGCCGACACGACGAACTGTTGCTACGAGGAGACGGCGGTCGAGCACTTGCCGGCAGAAGTTACCGATCTCTCCCTGGGGTGCGGCGACCCGATCGCCCTGGCCTCCCTGCAACCCGGCCAGGTAGTGCTCGACCTGGGCTCCGGCGCCGGCCTGGACTGCTTCCTGGCGGCGGAACGCGTCGGCCCGGACGGGCAGGTGATCGGGGTGGACATGACCCCGGCGATGCTCGAACGCGCCCGACGCAACCAGGCGAAGCTCGGCCTGAGCAACGTGGAATTCCGTCGGGGCCAGATCGAGGCGCTCCCCATCGACGACCATAGCGTGGACGTCATCCTGTCCAATTGCGTCATCAACCTGTCGCCGGACAAGGCCGCCGTCTTCCGCGAGGCGTTCCGCGTGCTTCGCCCTGGCGGGCGCCTGGCCGTCTCAGACATCGTCACGCTGGGCCCCCTGCCCCCGGCCGTGCGCGAGGACATGGACGCCTGGTCTGCCTGCGTCGCCGGCGCCGAGCCCGTACCGACCCTCGTCTCGCTGCTGGCGGCCGCTGGCTTTGCCGACATCTCTGTGCGGAATCGGGCCGAGCCCGAGCGCGAGCTAAGCGCGGTGGGGACGCACACCAGCCCGGCCCAGGTGTTCAGCGCGCATATCGCGGCCCGCAAGCCCGACTAGAGCCCGGGCCGCCCGGCTAAGGCCGGAGCCGCCTGCCTGAGGCCCACCCCCTTCGCGGCGCGGACGGGCGTGCCGGCACGCAGCCAGCGGACCCGCCCGCGCCGCGCCCCGTTCTAGAAGGGGATGTCGTCCTCTTCCACGGCCGCGCTACCGCCGGCGTCGTCGTCGCTGTAGGCAGTGTCCCGGCCGCCGATGAAGCGGACCGAGTCGGCACGGATCTCAAACGACGTGCCGGCAGTACCGTCCTGCCGGGTCCAGATGCGGGGCGAACCCGTCTGCGGATCGGGCGTCAGCCGCCCCTCAACCAGCACCTGCCGCCCCTTGGACAGGTATTGGTTGGTGACTTCCGCCTGCCGCCCCCAGACAGAGACGCGAAACCACGTCGTCTCGTCAACCTGCTCGCCGGTCTGGGAGTTCGTCCAGCGCCGATTGGTGGCCACGCTGAAGCTGGTGACCGCCGTCCCATCCGGCATGTAGCGCATTTCCGGATCCCGACCCAGGTTGCCGGCAATAATAATCTTCTGATACATCTTCGGGCTTCTCCTTCTACAAAAACCTGCCTGCGGATGCGCACAGTCCTCAGGGAACCGGCACCCGGCCGCCGACGCTCTACCCTGTGCGGGGGCTCGCCACAAGCCCCCAGCCTGGCCCTTGCCCGGCCGCCAAATCACCCCATTTGGGCAGGCCGGCGGCGCGGGCGAAGTAGCCAGATTTTAGCACATTTGGTCTATTTGGGCGAGGATTTCCGCCCAATACGTGACATTTGTCTATGGCGCCCATACAGTGGTCGGGGCCGGCCTGGCGGCCTCAGACCCAGCCGCGCAGGCGCACGGCTTCGGCCACGCGCTGCACGGCCACCAGGTAGGCGGCCACGCGCGTGGGCACCTGATGTTGCAGGGCCATGTCATGTACGGCCCGGAAGGCAACGGTCATCTTCTCGTCTAGCCGTCGCTGCACCATGTGCTCGGTCCAGTAGAAGAGGTAGGCGTTCTGCACCATCTCGAAGTAGGAGACGGTAACGCCGCCCGCATTGCAGAGGAAGTCGGGAATGATGTAAACGCCGTTGCCAAACAGGATGCGATCGGCCTCGGGCGTGGTCGGGCCGTTGGCCATCTCGGCGACGATGCGCGCCTTGATGCGCGACGCGTTATGGCCCGTGATCTGGTTCTCGATCGCCGCCGGGATGAGCACGGTGACGTCGAGCTCCAGCAACGCCTCGTTACTGACCGCCTCGGCCTCGGGGAAGCCAATCACGCTGCCGGTCCGTCGCACGTGGCCAGAGACGGCCTCGTAGTCCAGCCCGGCGGCGTTATAGATGCCGCCGAACTCATCGCTGACGGCCACGACCTTGAGTTCGAGGACGTTTGCCGCCAGCTGGTGTGCGTAGGAGCCGACGTTGCCATAGCCCTGGATGGCGCAGGTGGCGCCGGGCAGGTCCAGCGCCTGCATGCGCGCGGCCTCGCGGATGGTGTAGATGCCGCCCAGGGCCGTCGCCGGGCCGCGGCCGGCGCTGCCGCCGAGCGGCTGCGGCTTGCCGGTGATGACGCCCGGCTCCTGCCGGCCGATGATGGCCTCATACTCGTCGAGCATCCAGGCCATGATCTGGGGGTTGGTGTGGACGTCGGGTGCCGGCACGTCCCGGGTCAGGCCGATGTGACGGGCCAGCACTCGCATGTAGCCACGGCTGAGCCGCTCGAGCTCCGGCATTGACAGATCGCGCGGATTGCAGATGACGCCGCCCTTACCTCCGCCGAGCGGCACGTCAGCGACCGCCGTCTTCCACGTCATCCACGCGGCCAAGGCCCGCACGGTGTCGATCGTCTCCTTGGGATGGAAGCGGATGCCACCCTTCGCCGGCCCGCGGGCGTCGTTGTACTGGACGCGAAACCCCTTGAAGATCT
>JBFGLK010000110.1:0-8457 GCA_041576195.1 Promineifilaceae bacterium (SeqCode) | reverse complement strand
GACCACGGTGCACCCGGTGAGAGCCGTCGCGTCGCGGGCGTGTCCGACGCGAATGCCGGGGACGTCGACGATGCTGTCAGTCGGGGTCACGATGGCCGTCTTCCCCGGGGCCTGGCGGCAACCACTCGACGACGCGGGCCACGATCCGCTCGGCCACTTCTTCCTTGGTCAGCAGGGGTAGCGGTTCCCGCCCGCCCCGGGCGTCTAGCAGCGTCACGCGGTTGGTGTCCACGCTGAAGCCGGCGTCGGCCGCGGTGACGTCGTTGGCCACAATCATGTCCAGCACCTTGCGCGTCAGCTTCTCGCGGGCGTTCTGCAGGAGGTTCTCAGTTTCGGCGGCGAAGCCGATCACGAGGGTTGGATGGCCCGTCTC
This sequence comes from Promineifilaceae bacterium (SeqCode), assembly GCA_041576195.1. Lineage (GTDB taxonomy): Bacteria > Chloroflexota > Anaerolineae > Promineifilales > Promineifilaceae > JAGVTM01. The sequence goes on along the minus strand of JBFGLK010000110.1, from coordinate 8,084 downwards.
CCGCTTGAGCTGACCGATGGCCTCCAGGATGTCCGGGTTGCGCTCCAGCTGGATGGCCGGGATGCCCTCGTCCTTTTTGATCTTTTGCCCGGCGGAGACGATCGGGCGGAAGTCGGCCACGGCGGCGACCATGAACAGCACGTCCGCCTGCCGGCAGGCCTCCAGGACGGCGGCCTGCATCTGCTGAGCCGTCTCCGCCTCGATGCGCTCAATGCCGGCCGGGATGGGGATGAGCAGCGGCGGGGCGATCAGAGTGACATCCGCGCCGGCATCCAGGGCGGCCTGCACCAGGGCGATGCCCTGTTTGCCCGACGAGCGGTTGGTCAGCATGCGCACGGGGTCGATGGGCTCCTGTGTGCCCCCGGCGGTCACCACCACAGTGCGGCCGCGCAAGGGGCCTTTGCGTGTCAGCAGCCGCCGGATCATACCGGCCAGCACTTCCGGCTCCGTCATCCGCCCCACGGCCGACATCCCGGACGCCAGCCGCCCTTCATCGGGCCCGACGATGGTGGCGCCGAAACTGATCAATCGCCGGGCGTTCTCCTGCGTGGCCGGGTGAAGCCACATGTCGCCATCCATGGCCGGGGCGATCAGCAGAGGTGGGCTCTCCGGCCCCAGGCCCATGCTCAGGGCGGTCAGGCCGAGCAGGTCGTCGGACTGGCCATGGGCGAGCTTGGCGATCGTGTTGGCCGTGGCCGGGGCGATGACCATCAAGTCAACCGTGCGCGCCAGCCCGACGTGCAGCACGTGGGCCTCGGCGCCCCACAGCTCGGCGTCGGTGTAGCAGGGGCGGCCGGTGACAGACTGAAAGGTGATTGGTGAGACGAAGCGGGTGGCCGCCTCCGTGAGGATGACGTCGACCCGCGCGCCGGCCTGCGTCAGGCGGCTCGCCAGGCTGGCGGCCTTGTAGCAGGCGATGCTACCGGTCACGCCGAGGATGATCTGCTTGTTGATCAGCGGGGAGGGCATACGTTGGATCTCGCGTGCGGTGCTCGACAGAGTCTCTTGCGTTCTGTAAACCAGCGGTGCCGCCCGTCGTTTGGCGCCGCCAGTATGCAGAAACGGGGCGTCATTGCCCGCTGCGCCACGCCGTCTGCGGCATTATACGGGGGATGCGAACCGCCAGGCAAGGGATGTGGCGCCAGGCTCACGGGAGCGGTTGCCCGGACTGTGGAAGCGGGCTACGATCCGGCCCGGATTCTGCGTCGGCCGGGCGACCGGCAGCGCCGACCAGGAGATGTCTATGCCCCCGATCGAAAGGACGCCACTTTCGCTGTTGCCGCTTCAGCTGCGCGACGGCCTTGTGCTGCGGTGGGCCGAGCCGGAAGACACAGAGCCGCTGGCCGCCTTCAACGCGCGCATTCATAGCCCGGAAGAGGAGCCCAACGAGGGCATCGCCGCCTGGACGCGTGACTTGATGAGCGGGCGGCATCCGACCGTCGGCCCGGGGGACTTCACCGTGGTCATCGATCCAGACGGCGCCATCGTCTCGTCGGTTGTACTGGTTTCGCAGACCTGGAGCTATGCCGGCATTCCCTTCGGCGTCGGCCGCCCCGAGCTGGTCGGCACCCTGCCTGACTACCGGCGCCAGGGGCTGGTACGCCGCCAGATGCACGCCATCCACGCGCTAAGCGCCCTGCGCGGCGAGCTGGTCCAGGCGATCACGGGCATCCCCTGGTACTACCGCCTGTTCGGCTACGAGCAGACGGTCAACCTGGGCGGGCAGCGCGTCCTGAGCTGGGAGTTACGTGGCTCGCTGGCCGGCCCTGACTTCCGCGCCCGCCGGGCCGGCGAGCCGGACATCACCCTGCTGCGCGAACTCTACGCGGTGCACACCGCGCCATCGCTCTTGCGTTGCGAGCGAGACGAGGCGATCTGGCGCTATAACCTGGTCGACTTCAATCCCGAGGCCGTCAACTATCGCGAATACTGGATCGCGGAAACCGAATCGGGCGAGCCGGTCGGCTACTGGGCTATGTATCACTGGCGGCACCTCATGGGCGTCAACGAGATCGCGGCGGCGCCGGGTCGCTCATTGCGGGATCTCGCCCTCTTCGTTGCCCGCACAACCAAAGCAAGGGCCGACGGGTACAACGCCGAGGCCGAGAAGCCGGTGCGCGGGCTCAGCTGGCATCTGGACACGGATCATCCGGCCTACGACGCCCTCGGACGCCTGCTTGAGCGACCGAATCAGCCTTACGCCTGGTATCTCCGCGTGCCGGACCTGCCGGCATTCCTCCGTCACATCGGCCCGGTGCTGGAGGCCCGGCTGGCCGACAGCGTCCTGGCGGGCTTCACCGGCAAGCTCAAGCTTAGTTTCTATCGCAGCCAGTTCCAGCTGGAGTTCGACGCCGGCCGCCTGTCCGCGGTCGGGCCTTATGAGCCCGCAGGCTACTTCGACGCCGACGCCTTCTTTCCAGATGAGACCTTTCTCCACGTCCTGTTCGGGCACCGCACGCCGGACGAGATCCACCATGTCCGCCCAGACTGCTTCGTGGAGCAGAATGGCAGCCAGGAGCTGATCGCCGTCCTCTTCCCCCGCCACCTAAGCCACATCGATCCCCTGGTCTGACCCCATGGCCGCCAGCAACCCGATCCTGCCCTTTCTGGCGGCGCGCGGCGCCCTGATCCTGGACGGCGGGTTGGCCACCGAGCTGGAGGCCCGCGGCCACGATCTGAGCGATGCGCTCTGGTCGGCGCGACTGTTGCTGGACGACCCGGGAGCGATCCGCTGGCTGCATCGCGACTACCTGGAAGCCGGCGCCGACTGCGTCATCACGGCCAGCTACCAGGCGACGTTGCAGGGGTTCGCCGACCGCGGGCTGCCGGCAGCCACGGCCGAGGAGCTGCTGCGGCGCGCCGTGGCCCTGGCCCTGGAGGCACGGGACGAATTCCTGGCCGAAGGGAGCCGGCGCGAAGGTCGCCTGCGGCCCCTGGTGGCTGCCAGCGTTGGTCCCTACGGTGCCTTCCTGGCCGACGGCTCCGAGTATCGCGGCGACTACGGGGTGAGCGAGACATTCCTGACGGACTTCCATCGCCGGCGTTGGGAAGTGCTGGCGACCAGTGGCGCCGATCTGCTGGCCTGCGAGACGCTGCCGAGCCTCCTCGAGGCCAGGGCGCTGTTGCCGCTCCTGGCGGAGACCCCGGAGACGTGGGCCTGGTTCAGCTTCAGTTGCCGGGATGGAGAGCACCTGAGCGATGGCACGCCGATCGAGGCCTGCGCCCGGCTCCTGGAGGGGGTCGCCCGGGTCGCGGCGATCGGCGTCAACTGCACCGCCCCCCGTCACATTGAGTCGCTGGCGTCCAGGCTCCGGGCCGTGAGCTCCCTGCCGCTCGTCGTCTACCCCAACTCGGGCGAGGTCTACGATCCGGCCACGCGGCGCTGGCAAGGGGAGCGCGATGCCGGGGAGTTCGCCGCGGCCTGTGAGATCTGGCAAAGCGCGGGCGCCACGCTCATCGGCGGATGCTGCCGCACCGGTCCGGCCCACGTACGCGCCATCCGCCATAGGCTGCTTGACGCGGCCGGCCGGGCCTGAAGGCCTGGTCTCCCATGTTCCAGTTCTTTGGCGAGCTCTTTGCCCTGGCGACGGCCTTCTGCTGGTCCCTGACGGCCATGTTTTTCAGCGCCGGGGGGCGCCGCGCCAGCGCGGACATCGTCAACCGCAGCCGGCTCCTATTCGCCCTCGGCTTTGTGGCGCTGACGCACTGGCTGCTCGAAGGCTCGCCCTTCCCGCGTCACGTCGAGGCCTTTCGCTGGAGCTGGCTATCCGTGTCCAGCGTGTTGGGGCTGGTACTGGGCGACGCCATGCTCTTCGAGGCATACGTACTGCTCGGACCGCGCCTGGCCATGTTGCTGATGTCACTGGTGCCGATCATCACGACCGGCGCCGGCTGGCTCTTCTTTGGCGAGACGGTGACGCCGATGGAGGGGGCCGGCATCCTGATGACAATTGCCGGCATCGCCTGGGTGGTGACCGACCCGGCCAACGCGGCTCACATGATTCGCCGGCAATATGGTCGCGGCCTGCTTTTCGGGCTTGGTGGCGCGCTCGGCCAGGCGGCAAATCTGCTCACGGCCAAGGTCGCCCTGGTGGACGACTTCCCGCCGATTTCCGCCTCGCTCATTCGCATCGCCGTCGCCGTGCTCATTCTCTGGGCGGCGGCGTTGGCGCAAAAGAAGGCGCGCCCGATCGTGACCCGCTGGCGCGAGCCGGCTTTGCTGCGCCTGATCCTGGCGGGCACCGTGGCTGGGCCGTTCCTTGGTATCTGGTTTTCGCTGATCGCCATCCAGCACGCCCGCGTCGGCATCGCCTCGACCCTGATGGCGCTGCCGCCGGTCATCTTGATCCCGCTGACTTTCCTCGTTTACCGAGAGCGGGTGGGGCGCCGTGGCGTTGCCGGCACGCTCCTGGCCTTCGTCGGCGTGGCGCTCATCTTCCTCTGATACCTCTGATACCTCTTCCCGGCGACCCGCCGGCCCAACTTCGGTTATAATCGGGGCGACGACTCGTGCTTAATCCGAGATCCGTCGCCAATCTGACCATCCCGCCTACCGTTTGAGTGGTTCGCGAGAACAACCTCTGCCATCGTCAGGGTGGCTGCCGGAGAGCAGCTATTCAGCGACTGCGGACAATTCGACTCCAAAACTGCTCGTGATAGGCAAAGGAGTTCGCCACATGGTGCTTGAGTTTATTCCCACCGCTCTGTGCGGTGTCCTCGTCCTGCTCGCCGGCCTGGCCTTTACGGCCATCAAGATCGTGCGCGAGTATGAGCGTGGCGTCGTGTTTCGCTTCGGCCGCATTATGGACGCGCGCGGTCCGGGCATCATCCTTGTGATTCCCTTCGTGGAGCAGATGGTGCGCGTCGACCTGCGCACGGTCACGCTCGACGTGCCGTCACAGGAAGCCATCAGCCGAGACAACGTGACCGTCAAGGTCAACGCGGTGGTCTACTATCGTGTGCTGGATCCTGTGAAGGCGGTCATCGAGATCGAGGATTACAACCGGGGCACCTGGCAGATCGCCCAGACGAGCCTGCGCAACGTCATCGGCCAGTCGAATCTTGATCACCTGTTGCAGGACCGGGAGGCGGTTAACGACCGCCTGCAGAGAATCATCGATGAGGCCACAGAACCCTGGGGCATCAAAGTGTCCATCGTCGAGGTCAAGGACGTTGAGCTTAACACTTCGATGATTCGGGCCATGGCCCGCGAGGCCGAAGCCGAGCGCGAGCGACGCGCCAAGGTGATTCATGCGACTGGCGAACTGCAGGCCTCTGAGCAGCTGGCGCAGGCAGCCCGGATGATGGCCACCGAGCCGGGCGCAATGACCCTGCGATACCTGCAGACGCTCCTGGAGATCGGCGTGGAGCAGAACACCACGACGATCTTCCCCGTACCGATCGACCTTCTCAGCGCCCTCCGCATCCAGGAGCCGACAGCCTCCGACGCCCCGGAGTAGCCGACCATGGATCGCCTGGCGCTGTTGGCGGATGGCTGACGACCCTGCGACGTCGCGGCCCTGCTCGCTGGATAGCAACTGTGCCGGCCGGTCGAAACACCGGCCGGCTCGCGATGCCCTCTGGCTGTTCTTGCTGGCGCTGCCGGCTATGGCCTGCTCGCTGCTGAGCCCGCCCGGCCGGCCGATCATCCCCACGCCGCCGTCTGTGCCCGTGGCCTCCGGGCAGGAGCTGCCACCACTGGTCACGGATCCCATCGGCTCGGTCATCCCGGGGCGGGATCCATTCACCGTGTCGCTGTTGGAGAGCGTGTCGGAGGAGAACCTCTTCGTCTACGTGCAGACGCTGGCCGACTTCGGCACGCGCCACAGCTTTAGCGACACGCAGGCGGGCAACGTCGGCATCGGCGCCGCCCGCCGCTGGATTCACGACGAGTTCGTGCGCCTCGGGGCGGGCCGGCTACAGGTAAGCTACCAGGATTTCCGGCTGCCCTACGGCGGCCGCGTGACGGAGCAGCGCAACGTCGTGGCCATCCTGCCAGGCACGAATCCGGCGCCGGGCGTCTTCGTTTTCATGGCCCACTACGACTCGCGCACGGTCAACGTCAACGACGGGCGTGGCCCCGCTCCGGGAGCCGACGACAATGCGTCGGGCGTTGCCGTTCTGCTGGAGATGGCCCGCCTGTTGAGCACCGAGAGCTGGGAACGGACGCTCTACTTCGTGGCCTTCGCCGCCGAGGAGCAAGGCACCCATGGCAGCAGCCACTTCGTGACGGATCAGTTGCTCTCCGGGCTGAAGATCGAGGCAGGCATCAATAACGACATCGTTGGCGGGCGACCAGGGATCCCGCGAAGCATCCGGGTCTTTGCCAGCGACGAGTCGGGCGCCAGCACGCGCCAGCTGGCGCGCTACCTGAGCCATATCGGCGGCATCTACCTGCCAACGTTCGCCATCGACGTGCAGCCGAGCCTGGATCGGGAGGGGCGGTGGAGCGATCATCGGGAGTTCGTCCGTGCCGGCATCCCCGCGCTACGCCTGACGGAGTCGGTCGAGGATCCGACCGTCCAGCACACTGCCGCCGACACGGCCGACTTAATCGACTACGGCTATCTGCGGCAGGTGACGCAGCTCAACCTCGCTATGGCCGCCAACCTGGCGGGTGCCGGCCCGCCACCGCCGCCGCCGACTATCGCCCCAATGGCCGACCCGGGCGCCTACATCCTCACCTGGCCGACCGACCCGACGGTCGAAGGGTATGCCATCTCATTCCGCCGGCCCGAGGACAACGCCTACCCGCCATTGCGCCTGGTCAACCGGGAACAGGCGGGCAACGTGGCGCTGACCGGCCTGGAACCCAACACGGCCTACGCGGTCAGCATCGCGTCGGTGGACGCCAGCGGTCGAATCGGCCTGTTCTCCCCGGAGATACCGCTGCGACCCTGACCGCCGGCCGCCGCCCCAGCCATCGGCCGCGACTGCCGGCAGAAGAAAAGTCCCGGGCCAAACGACCCGGGACTTCGCGTTTCGGCAGGTGCCGCCGTCTACTCCTCAGGGGCGATCAGGATCTGGAATCCCTCGCCGCTACTATCCTCGCTGACCGTGAGCGAGACGGTTTGCGTGCCGTCCGAATAGCTGATGATCGCCGTGGAGCCGGCGAGGATCAGCGGCTCTCCCTCGACCGAGAAACCCAGCTTGCCCATTTCCTCTTCGTAGAACGACAGGATGTCATCGAACGGGGTTGCAGTCCTGTACGTGACCAGCCCCTGGAACTGGCCCAGATCCGCGGCGTCTTCGAGGATTGGCCAGACGCTGTTGGCGCCGGTATCTTCACACTCGGCCGGGATCGTGATCTCCAGGGGTTCGTTGATGTCCGAGATGTTGTACTCGAGGACCAGCGTGCCAGTGCCGGCAAAACCCTGGCCGCCAAACAGGTCCGAGGTGCCTGAGCCTTCACCGTCGATGCGGAGGTACGAGACGTGCCCGAACTCCTTGGAGATGCAGACCAGGCCGTCGAGAGTGTCCATATCGCTCATCGTGGTCTCGACGTCATTCTCGTCAAAGGCGTAGCAGTCTGAACGGTAGCCATTGCGGGTTTCTTCGCCGACGAAGTCGACATCCTTGATATCGCTCAGCAGATCCTCCTGCGGGTTGAGCAGGTCGTCGAACGGCTCTGAGATGTCCCCAAACTCCTCGCTCCCTCCGGAGAAGCAACCAAAACCGCCCATGGCCGTGTAGACGGTATCCTCGATGCGCACCATCTGCAGTAGCTGGCCGGCGGCGAATTCCTCCGCATCCTCCATGTTAACAACGAGACTATTGGCCCGGGGGTCCTTGACGAACATGGCCTCGAGCGTCATGGAGCCGCTTGTATCATTGCCGGCCTCGTCCCGGCCCTCATAGTCGATGCGAATGGACGCCCGGTAGCTGTCCAGGTCATCCAGGCGACTGACGAGCCCGGCCAGGGCCGGCCGTTCGTCGCTCGACGCCGACGCGGCGGTTGGCCGCGGAGGGGCTTCCGTGGGCGGAACTGGCGCCGGCGGCGCCTCGGTCGGCGAGACGGCGACGGTTGTCGGCGTCGCCTCGACGGCCTCCTGCTCATCGCTGCCAAAGAGGCCGCAGGCAAGACT
>JBFGLK010000109.1:0-8475 GCA_041576195.1 Promineifilaceae bacterium (SeqCode) | reverse complement strand
TTCAAAGGAGTTGACACATGAACGCCTCGACCGTCGACGAGCTGCTCCAGCATCTTGAGGGCGCCGTCCAGGTTGTCGGTGAGACCGTGACGGTGCTGGACGACGCCCGCCTGCGTTCGCGGGTGGACGACGTCGTCGCGACGGCCGTCTTTGGCGACGGGCTGGTGCGGGACACGGCGCGCTGGCTCCTGTGGGAGCTGGGACAGGCCCTCGGCATCTACCCGTCCTCGATTCACGAGCTTTATCTGGCCGTAGGGCGTGGCGACCTACCGGCGAACTTCACCGTGCCGGCCATGAACATCCGGGCCATGAATTACAACACCTCGCGGGCCGTCTTTCGCGCCGCCCTGGCCCAGGACGTCGGTGCCCTGATCTTCGAGATCGCCCGCTCCGAGATGGGCTACACCGATCAGCGCCCGGCCGAGTACGTGAGCGGTATCCTGGGCGCAGCCATCAAGGAAGGGTTCCGCGGTCCCGTCTTCATCCAGGGAGACCACTTCCAGATCTCGGCCAAGAACTTCGCCGCCGATCGCGACAAGGAAGTCCAGGCGGTCAAGGATCTCATCGCCGAGGCGGTCGCCGCCGGCTTCTACAACATCGACATCGACACATCCACGCTGGTCGACCTGGAGCCGGCGACGTTGGACGAGCAGCAGCGCGACAACTACGCCGTCTGCGCGGAGCTCACCACCTATGTGCGTGGGCTCGAGCCCAAAGGTGTCACCGTGTCCCTTGGCGGCGAGATCGGCGAGGTGGGTGGTCACAACTCCACCCCGGAAGAGCTCCACGCCTTCATGCAGGGCTATCTGCGCTCGCTGCCGGACGGCGTTGCCGGCATCTCCAAGATCTCGGTGCAGACGGGCACGAGCCACGGCGGCGTGGTGCTGCCAGACGGCACCCTGGCTGACGTCAAGGTGGACTTCGACACGCTGCGCGAGCTCAGCCGCGAGGCCCGCGAGTCGTACCATACCGGCGGCGCGGTTCAGCACGGGGCCTCCACCCTCCCCGCGGACGCCTTCAGCAAATTCCCCCAGGTCGGCACCCTGGAGATCCACCTGGCCACCAACTTCCAGAACATCATCTACGACCACGCGCCAGCCGCCTTTGTCGACGCGGCCTACGACTATGTGCGCACGGAGTTGAAGAAGGAGTGGAAGTCGGGCCAGACGGAGGAGCAGTTCCTCTACTCCAGCCGGAAGAAGGCCATCGGCCCGCTGAAGAAGATGATGTGGGCGTTCGAGCCGGTGGTGCAGGAGCACCTCGGCCGCGTCCTCGAAGAGCAGTTCGCTTTCCTGTTCCGCCAGCTCGGCGTCTACAACACGGCCGCGACGGCCGCCCGCTGGACGACGATCGTGCCGATTCACCGGCGGCGCCCGAAGCAAGCCGTCGCCGAGGGCGAGCTGGAGATGGCTGAAGATCTGGCCGACTGAGATCACGCGCCCGTCCAGAAGCGCGGCCGAGGCAGGGACCGGTCCGGTGACCGGCCCCGGTCTCGGCCGCGTCATCATAAGCCCATGACTCACGTCAAGATCTGCGGCATCACCAACCTGGAAGACGCCCGCCTGGCGGTCGACGCCGGGGCGGACTATCTTGGCTTCATCCTCTGGCCCGGCAGCAAGCGATCCATCGGTCTGGAGGCGGCGGCGGCGATCAGCCGGGCGCTGCGCCAGGCGGGCTCCTGCCCGATCCTGGTCGGCGTCTTTGTCAACGAGTCCGGCCCGGCCATGGCGGCCGCCCTGGCGGCCGCGGGCCTCGATGCCGCCCAGCTTCATGGCGAGGAAGTGCCGGCATTGATCGGCGACCCCGCCTCGCCCGTCTATGGCCGGGCTTACAAAGGCCTGCGCCCTGCCACCCAGGCGGAGGCTGAGGCCGAGGCGGAATGGTTCCTGCCGCCGGAGCGGGACGAGCGGCTGCCCGCCCTTCTCCTCGACGCCTATCACCCGACGCTGCGCGGCGGCAGCGGCCGCCAGGCGGACTGGGCGATGGCGGCCCAAGTGGCCGCCCGCGTCCCCGGCCTCATGCTGGCCGGCGGCCTGACGCCGGACAACGTAGCCGTTGCCGTGCGCCAGGTGCGACCCTTCGCCGTGGACGTGGCCAGCGGCGTGGAGCACCAGCCCGGCCGCAAAGAGCCGTCCGGCGTGCGCGCATTCGTCGCCGCGGTCCGCCGAGAGTCGCAGCGGCGGACGGAGGAGACAACGTGATCCGCCTGCTCTATCGGCCGGAAACGGGCCCGTTTCGGCTGGACGTCTCGCTGACTGACCTGCCGGCATGGCTTGGGGATCCCGTAGGCCTCATCTGGCTGGACATGCTCGACCTGCCCTACGACGAGGCGGAGCGCCTCCTGCGCGAGACCTTCGGCTTTCACCCGCTGGCCATCGAGGACGCCCTCAGCGAGAGCCACTCGCCCAAGATCGACGACTGGGACGCCTACCTCTATATCGTCTTGCGGTCGATCACATTCGGCGACACCCCGGTGAGCCAGGCGATCACGACCCCAGAGCTGGACATATTCCTGGGCGACCACTTCCTGGTCACCTACCGCATCGAGCCGCTCGCCGCCGTCGATCGCGTCTGGGAGCTCTGCCAGCGAGACGAGCGGCAGCTTGTCAAGGGCCCGGACCACATTGTCTACCTGCTCGCCGACGAAATGGTGAACGATGACTTGCGCTTCCTCGAGCAGGCGGACGATCTCGTGGACCAGATCGAGGAGCAGATCTTCCGTGGAGCGACCGACAGGACCCTGGCAGACCTGTTTGACCTCAAGCGCTCGCTGCTGACACTTCGTCGGCACCTGAGCCCCCAGCGCGAGGTGCTGAACAAGCTGGCTCGCGATCCGTATGCGGTCATCGACCCCGCCGACCGCATCTTCTTCCGCGACGTTTACGACCACCTGGTGCGGCTGGTCGATCTGACCGAGAGCCTGCGCGATCTGGTCGCCGGCGCGATGGACACGTACCTGTCGGTCATGAACAACCGCATGAACGATATCATGAAAACGCTGACCGTCATCACGACGCTCTTCATGCCCCTGACCTTCCTCACCGGCTTTTTTGGCATGAACTTCTTCGCGGCGTCGGGCGAGCTGCCCGGCTGGACCCGCGAAGTAGCGTTTAGCGCCACCCTGATCGGCATGTTGCTCATCCCGGCCGTCATGTTCCTCTGGATGCGACGTCGGGCCTGGATGTAGCGGCCGCTTGCGGCTCGCGCCTTGCAGATCGCCAATACAAGGCGCGACTCCGGACGAGTAGACCAACCGACGAACACGATGAAGCGCCCCTTTACTACGCTTTCCAGCGAGATCTCCTGGTCTTGTCCCTGGTACAGCATCCGCTCGGATCGGCTCTTGCTGCCGGACGGCACGGAGGGCGAGTACCATGTGGTTCAACACCCGGGCGCCGTCTGGGTTGTGCCGGTGACGGACGCCGGCGAGGTCGTCATGATCTACACCTATCGGCACACGGTCGACGACTGGTGCTGGGAGGTGCCGGCAGGCGGGCTGGCGTCTGGCGTCGACCCCGTCCAGGCGGCGCGGCGCGAGCTTCGCGAAGAGATCGGCGGGCAGGCGCGCCGGCTCACACCGCTGGGCCGGTTCTATACGGCCAATGGCATCTGCAACGAGGTGGGCCACTTCTTCCTGGCCGAGGGCGTCACCCTGGGCGAGCCCACCCACGAGCCCGTGGAGGTCATCCAGGTCCACCGCCTGCCGATCCACGACGTGCTGGCGATGGCCCGCGCGAACGCCATCACCGATGCACCGAGCTTGCTGGCCCTCTTTCTATGCGAATCCCGTTGGCGCGCCGGGCCGGACGCCTGAGCCCGCCGGCCACTTGTGGAGACACCCGCGATGTTCCAGCCCACCCCCGTCCCTGATGCGCGCGGCCGTTTTGGCCCTTACGGTGGACAGTTCGTGCCGGAGACGTTGATGCCGGCAGTGGCCGAGCTGGTCGCCGCCTATGACGCCGCCCGAAGTGACCCGGCCTTCATCGCCGCGTTCCAGGGGCTGCTGGCCAGCTACGTCGGCCGCCCCTCGCCCGTCACCCACGCCCGGCGCCTGAGCGAACACCTGGGGGGCGCCCAGATCTACCTCAAACGGGAAGACCTTAACCACACCGGCGCGCACAAGATCAACAATGCGCTGGGCCAGGCGCTCCTGGCCCAGCGTATGGGCAAGTCCCGGATCGTGGCGGAGACCGGCGCCGGCCAGCACGGTGTGGGCACGGCCACGGCCTGCGCCCTCCTCGGCCTGGAGTGCGTCGTCTACATGGGGTCGGTGGACATCGCCCGCCAGCGGCCCAACGTCCTGCGGATGCAGCTCCTGGGGGCGACCGTGCGCCCGGTCGAAAGCGGCAGCAAGACGCTGAAAGACGCCAACAACGAATCCATCCGTGACTGGGTCACCAATGTAGAAACCACGCACTACCTGCTGGGCTCCGTCCTCGGCCCCCACCCCTACCCGACCATGGTGCGCGACTTTCAGAGCGTCATCGGGCTGGAGGCTCGTGAGCAAATCCAGACGGCGGCCGGCAGGCTGCCCGACCTCATCATCGCCTGCGTCGGCGGCGGCAGCAACGCCATGGGCATCTTTCACGCCTTCCGCGACGACGCGTCGGTCGACCTCTTGGGCGTCGAGGCCGGCGGCGAAGGGATCGAGGGAGGTCGGCACGCCGCCCGCTTCGCCGACCGGGAGATCGCCCGCGTCGGGGTGCTCCACGGCACCAAGAGCTTCGTCATGCAGACGGCCGACGGCCAGATCCGGGAGACACACAGCATCAGCGCCGGGCTGGACTACCCCAGCGTCGGCCCGGAGCATGCCTGGCTGCGCGATCAGGAACGGGCGGGCTACACCTACGCCACCGACGACGAGGCGCTCGAGGCGTTCACCCTGCTCTCCCGCCTGGAGGGCATCATTCCGGCGCTGGAGTCCGCACATGCCGTGGCCGAGGTGATCAAGCGGGCGCCGCGGATGCGCCCGGACCAGATCATCCTGGTCAACCTGAGTGGGCGTGGGGACAAGGACCTGGACACAGCGGTGGCGGCCCTGGTCATGGCGGAGGGGACGTGACAGGCGATCGCGACCGGACGAGAACCTCTTCCTGGGGGGATCCGGCGCGGTCGGCGGCGCGGTCGGCCGAGCTGAGTGGCCTCGACTTCTTGCGCGGCATCCTGCGGGGGGAGATCGCGCCGGCTCCGGTGGGCACCCTGCTGGACATCGCCCTCGTCGACGTCGATGAAGGGCGGGCGGTGTTCACGCTAGACCCGGCCGAGTTCCAGTTCAACCCGATCGGCTCGGTCCACGGGGGTGTGCTGGCGACGGTGTGCGATTCGGCGCTGGGCTGCGCGGTGCAATCGACGCTGCCGGCAGGCGTGGCCTACACGACGCTGGAGCTGCACGTCAACTTCGTGCGGCCAGTGCTGGCCGACACCGGGACCCTCCACTGCACCGGTCGAATCGTCCACGTCGGCCGCCGCACGGCCACCGCCGAGGCCCGCCTGGAGGGACCGGACGGGCGCCTCTACGCGCACGCCACCGCCACCTGCCTGATCCTGCGGTAGTCAATAGCTGCCAGGGAGATTCCCCGGCAGTCCCCATGGCGGCCGGGCGCTCACACCACGATCTCCCGCCTCCGCCATAGCCGATAGCCGATGAATGCCACCGCGCTGAATGCCAGCCACACGTGCTGGATGACCACGGCCACCCGGTTCAAGGGCTGCGCCGTCGCCGCCGTCTGGGCACCCTGGAAGAAGGTGCCGAGCACGATTAACAAGATGATCGAGCCAAACGTCAGGAAGTCCATGAAGCGCAGCGGCTCGAATGTCGGCGCCTCCCCCTCGGCCCGCTCGCGTCGGTAGACCAGGAAGGCGAACAGCGCCAGGAAGAGAACCATGAACAGGATGACGAAGAACAGGGCCCGCGGCGCCGGCGACACATCGACCTGTCGCGTTTGCTGCGACAGGAAAGGCACGATCGCCAGGTAGCCGAGGGCCAGGGCGTAGCCGATCACCCCCATCCGCGGGTGGTCCCAATGGCGCGGGCGGAAGCGGTTGGCGAAGTACATCGTGAGGTTGCTCTGCAACACCGGCCAGGCGAACAAGATGATAAACAGGATTGCCCCCCAGTTCAGCCCGAGCGGGCGCGCCAGCCCAAAATAGATGCGCGGGTTGATGAGGTTGCCGGTGATGAACGTCGTCGGATAGAGCCCCCAAAAAGCCGCGAAGATCCCGATCTGCAGGTTTGTGAGGCGGAAGCGCACGATCAGGTCCTCCAGAACGGCGAAGAACGCGGCGTAGATGCCGGCCATGAAGAGATAGAAGATGGGCCGGCTCAACGACTCCAACCCCCGAGCCGAATACTCAAACAGCAGATTCATCAAGATGCAGAGCAGGATGATACGCAGTCGGCCAGCGGTAGGCTTCATCGAACTGTCCTCCTTAGTCAGGCCCGCCTTGCCGTCGCGGCGGGGCGCGTTTGACGAGGCGATCCCCCGGACTCGCTCGGCCCGATGCACCCGGCCGGGTCTCTCGCCCATATCCCGGCGTTGGACTACAATGACGGTGCCGTCAGGCCTGAGTCGAAGTACAAAGGATGCGCAAGCGTATGAATCTATGGCACGATCTGGCGACAGGCCCACGCGCGCCAGACCTCATTCACGTGATCGTGGAGATTCCAGGTGGCAGCCGCAACAAGTACGAGTTCGACCACGACGATGGATTCATCCACTTGAGTCGCGTGCTCTCGTCACCCTTTCACTATCCAGCAGACTACGGCCTTATTCCACAGACGTTTTACGACGACGGCGACCCGCTCGACGCGCTGGTGCTCCTAAAGGAGCCCACGTTCGCCGGTTGCGTTATCATCGCCCGCCCGATCGGCATGTTTCGCATGCTCGATCAGGGGCAGGCGGATGACAAGGTGCTGGCCGTCGCCGCGCACGATCCGTTGTATCAAGACTACTACGACGTGAGCAACGTGCCAAAGAGCTTCCTGGAGGAAGTGGCGCACTTCTTTGCCCACTACAAAGATCTGGAGGGCAAACGGGTGGAGCCGCTGGGCTGGGAGCCCAAGTCCGTGGCGCTGGAGCGCATCAAGCACTCGATGGATCTCTATCAGCGTCGTTTTGGACGATTGCCGGGCTAGTCGCCCGGGTCGGGCGCCTCGGCGGCGTTGGCGTTTTTGCGGCGCAGTCGCGCCAGCCGATGCTCCAGCTCGGCCAGGGTCATCGTGGCCCGGGCCGGCGCCCAATGGCGGGCGAGGCGCAGCGCTTCCTCGGTCCACCGCTCTGCCTGGTCGAGATCGCCAGTCTGCCACTCATGGTGCTTGGCCAGTTCCACGTGGGCGGTGATGTCATCCGTGCTGATGGCCGCCAGCTGGTGCCAGAGCACGACGGCCTCATCGCGCCGCTCGCCCCGCTTGAGCAAGCCGGCCAGCATCCCCGTTGCCTGGCGAAAGCGATCTAGCGCCAGGTCTTGTTCCAGCGCCGAGCGCAGCAGGTGTTCGGCCGCCCCGGCGTCGCCCAGGCCCAGCCGCCAGCGGGCCAGGCTGATCAGGTCGGCGGCGGCGTCTTCCGGGTCCGGCTGGCTGAACTGCCTCAGCAGGCGATGGGCCAGGGTGGCCATTGATACAAGATCGAGCCGGTTGTGATAGAAGACGCGGGCCATTTCGCGGCCATCGCCGGTCTGCAGGAAGTCTGCATAGAGGCGGGGAATCAGCCAGCCAGGGACATCCGCCTCATCCCGTTGAAGCGAGAGTACGTTCTGCTCGAGCGAGAGGAGGGAGCATGAGCCAGATCGCTCCCGCCATAGGCGTCGGGCCGGGGGCAGAAGATCCAGGTGGGGCATGTCGGGCAGGACGCCCACCATGTGGCCGACGCGGTTGAGCAGGTAGCGTCGATCGATTAGCGGCACGTCGAAGGTGCGCCCATTAAAGGTGACCAGGGCGGCGCGGGAAGCGAGGAGCGTCTCCAGAGCGAGCAGCATGGCCGGCTCGTCGTCATGGTCGCGCAGGAAGTACTGCCGGGCGACGAAGGCGCCGCCCTCATAGTAGGCCACCCCGACCATGAATGCCAGGACGCCGGCCCCGGACAGCCCGGTCGTCTCCGTGTCCAAAAAGACGACATCGCGAAACTCAAGGTCCGCGAAACGCTCGTCTCGACTGACCGGCGCGGCAATGCCGGCACGCATCTCCAACAGCGCCCCCACCCGATCCTCGCCGTGACGATGCGACAACGGATAGACGCGATCGAGCACCAGAAACCCGCCCGCTTCGTTCTCCTCCACGCGCAATCCGGGAAGCAGCCGCGCCAACGGGGCCGGTTCGTCGGCGTCCGCCGGGGGTTCCGGCGCCGGGCGCAGCTCGCGCGGCGGCGGATCGGGCGCCCGCAGCTGGCGCGCCCCCTTGGTCACGCCCAGTCGTTTCAATCGACGTTGCCACGCATCGGTCATAGCCCCATTCTAACACCCCGCCGGCGATAGACATAT
>JBFGLK010000108.1:0-8496 GCA_041576195.1 Promineifilaceae bacterium (SeqCode) | reverse complement strand
GGCGAGTCTCCGATGGATCGCGCGACCACTGCAAGAGCGCGTTTTCCACTATACTATGAGTCGAGTCGGCGAGTCGGCAATGCCGCCGGTCGCCGTGACAGCGGCCGTTTTGGGCGCCGCCTGGGCGTCAATGGAGCTATAACATGAACATCGCCGTCCTGGGTTCGGGCAATGGGGGCTGCGCCGTGGCCTTCGATTGCGCGCAACACGGACACCACGTGGCCCTGTTCGATTTTGAGGACTTTCCCCAAAACATCGACGCGATTCGGCAGCGTGGCGGTATCCAGTCCGAGGGCCAACTGGAGGGCTTCGTGCCCCTGGCGTACGCCGGCCACGACATCGCCGAAGCGTTGGCCGAGGCCGAGATCATCTACCTCGTCGGACCGGCCTATAGCACCGGGCCCTTTGCCGAAGCCGCCAGGCCACACTTGCGCAGCGGCCAGATCGTTGTGGTGTGTCCTGGCTCATGTCTGGGCAGCATCGCGTTTAAGAATGCCGCCGGATTGGGGCTGCAGGACGCAGACATCGTGGTGGCGGAAACGGCCACGCTCCCCTACGCCGTGCGACTGGTCGAGCCAGGCAGGATTCATGTCTTCCTCAAGCTCCACGATGGGCTGTTCCTGGCAGCGGCGCCGGCCCGATCCACGTCGCAGGTGCTGGATAGACTCCGGGACGTCTTTCCGGCGATGGTCGGCGCGAAAAACGTTCTGCAGACCAGCCTGCAAAACGGCAATCCCGTGATTCACCCCAGCGTGTCCCTGCTCAACGCCGCCTTGATCGAACGCACTCAGGGCGATTTCCGGTTCTACGAAGAGGGCGTGACCCCTGCCGTGGGGCAACTCATCAAGGCGGTCGACCGGGAACGCATCGCCATCGGACAGGCGCTTGGAGTGACGGTTATTCCCGAGCCGGAACTCGGGTGCATCCAGGGATACATGACCGAGCCCACCTACGATAGAGGCTATTCGGAGGCACCCGGGTTTCGGGGCATCCGGGCCCAGCATAGTCTCGACTATCGCTACTTTCACGAGGATGTGGGGTATGGTCTGGTGCTGCTGCGCAGCCTCGCCGAGCAGATCGGGGTGGACACGCCAACCATCTCCTGCGTCATACGCCTGGCGTCTATCCTGATGGGCCGGGACTACCTGGCCGAGGGCAGGCGCACCATGGGCTCACTGGGCCTCTCCGCCTATTCGGCCGCGGCATTGACCCGGCTATTGGCCTGAACGCGGGAGCCGGTCGTGCGGGCGGCCGCGCCAGCGGCCCAAATCGGGAGCGAGTATGAGCACCCAGACGCCATTGCCAACAGCGCCCGTCATCGGGATCCTTGGCTGGGAAGCCGGGCACGAGGACACCTTGAGTCAACTCGAACAGATGCCTGGCAATGTGGCTCATCCCAACACGTTTGACTTTCCGACACGCTACAAGCGCGTTGCGGGCGCGTACTACCAGACGGTCGTCGTGCAGCCTGACGCGAGCGTGTTGGCGGCGATGATTCAAGCCGCTCGGGAGCTTGAGAGCGAGGGTGTCGCGGCCATCCTGACGAGCTGTGGCTTCAACGCGCTCTTCCAGCGAGAGCTGGCGGCGGCGGTGACTGTCCCCGTCTTCTCGTCGAGCCTGCTCCAGGTTCCGCTCGTGCACCACACGTTACAGCCGGGGCAAAAGGTCGGGATACTCACCGCGGACCGGGCGTGCCTGACCGCCGCGCATTTGCGGGGCGCCGGCATCACCGAGGCCATGCCGGTGAGCATACGGGGTATCGAGGACACCGAGGAGTTCTCCCGGATTCGGGCGGATCCGCGCGCTGTGCTCGATGCCGGCAAGTTCGAGCGAGAAGTGGTGCAGGTCGCCCGGCAGTTGGTTGAGGAGGATGAGCGCGTGGGCGCGATCGTGCTGGAGTGCACCGATCTGCCGCCGTGCGCCGCCGCCATTCGGCGGGCCGTGGGGCGGCCCGTCTTCGACTTGGTGACGCTGGCGCATATGGTCTACGAATCGCTGGCGGGCGATAGATGGGGTCGTTGAAGGCGGCCCGGCAGACCCGCCGGAAGAGGCCCGGGCGTCCGTGGGCCCACCCGACCATCTGGCGCTAGCGCCCCGTTCCACCCACCGCTGTGCGTGGTCTTAGACCCCGCAGGTCTGCGAGACCTGCGGGGTCTCTAGATCGGGCCTGCGCGCCGCGAGAGGGCGGTCAATAAGCAGATGTCCTGAACGCGCGTCGTGCCGGCTGGGGCTTGACAGACCGGTCGTCGTCGTTTACGCTGTACACACGATACCGTATACTGTATACATCTCGAACGAGGTGTGGCAGCGGATCGGGCCAGGCTGACTCACAGGGAATAGGCATGTCCGCGGACAGCATCAGTCGTGTGGAGAAATCACAATCGCTGGACGAACAGGCGTATGAGTTGATCAAGCAGGCCATCATCCACTGCACCCTCAGCCCGGGCGAGTTCGTGGCCGAGGTCCGGCTGGCCGATGAAATGGGAATCAGCAAGACCCCGGTACGCAAGGCGATGGCTCGCCTCCATCAGGAAGGCTTCCTGGACAATGTCCCCTACCGGGGCTACTCCGTGGCAGAGATATCCCACCAGGATGTCGCCGACATCTACAAGCTGCGCGAGCTATTGGAGTGCCACCTGGTCAGCGTCACAACCCCGCATTTCTCTCCGCAGGAGCTCGACCAGATCGAGCACCTTATCGACCGCGCCGATGCCGCCCTGGCAATCGGCGCCTCGGCGGAGTTCGTCGAATTCAACCGCGAGTTTCACCGGACCTTCGCCGTGAAGAACGGCAACCAGCGCATCATCGACGTCCTCCACAACCTCGAAGAGCACGTGCGTCGCATCATCCTGTACGTTCTCCAGAACGGTCATAGCGATCTGTTGGATCTGCAACGAGACGATCACCGACTCATCTTGTTGGCCATGCGCGAAGGAGACGTCGCGCGCACGACGTCGATGATGCGGGCTCACCTACGCAACTTCTCCGAGGCGCTTGTCGCCCGTTTAATGCATTAGACGGTTTGCAGTCGATTCGACAGGCTTCTGCATCCAAAGCATCACAAAAACGCACCGACGTAGCGACTATGCGCGACTAACGGTGCCGTCAGCCGACGAGGCGAAGCTTCCGCCACGTTGCATCGTGATGGATCTCGGACCGGCCATAAACCAGCCGGCCACGGGAGGTGGATGCCTCCTGATGTCGCCGCTGTCGCGCAGGGCATGCCGGCAGCGCAGGTGAGTGTCGTTTGGGAACTGTGCCTATGAGATGAATCCACCAGCAGTAGTCCCTTGTGAACCCATGATTGAGACAGTGTTGTCAACCCCAAATAGGAGGAGACCTACATGAAGAGGCTGTTATTGATAGTTGCCCTCCTGGCAAGCGTCGTGCTGCTCAGCACCTGCCAGGCTCAGACACAGACTGTTGAAGTCACCCGTGTTGTCACGGAGACGCTGACGGAACAGGTCGAGGTCACGCGTGTCGTCGAAGGGGAAGTCGTCACCGAAATGGTCGAGGTGACTCGCGTGGTCGAGGTCCCCGTGGAGGCGGCTGAGGAACCGGGCGCGGAGGGCGGCCCCTTTGAGGTCGTCATGGCCATTGCCGCCAACACGGGCGAGCTGCACCCCAACCTCACCTCGCTCACCACGGACTGGATCGTGCTCGAACAGATCATGGATCCGTTGATCGTCCTCGGGCCGGATGGCACTTTCCAGCCGTGGCTGGCCGCCGGCTGGGAAGTTTCGGACGACGGGCTGGCCTGGACCTTTACGCTACGCGAAGGCGTCACATTCCACAACGGCGAGCCGTTCAACGCGGAGTCCGTCAAGTTCACGTTTGACAACGCGCTGACGGTTGAGGGCTCCAGCCAGACGACCGTCATCAACGAGCTGACGGAGATAGAGGTTCTGGACGAATACACTGTGCGAACGGTGACGGCACGCCCCAACCCGATCTGGCTGTCCCAGATCGCCCACCTGTTCATGATGCCCCCGGCATACACGCAAGAAGTGGGCGACGCGGGCTTCAACGAGGCCCCCGTGGGCACGGGCGCGTTCACGTTTGTGGAGTGGGTCAAGGACGATCACGTCACCGTGGCCAAGAACCCGAACTGGTGGAACGGCGAGCCGAAGGTCGACCTGATCACGTTCCGCACGATCCCGGAGGCCTCGTCCCGAGTGGCGTCCCTGATCGCCGGCGAGACGGACATCATCGAGGTGGTGCCGTTTGACTCCATCCCGATCATCGAGCAGGTGCCCGGCTTCACCGTGGTCGATCGCCTGGGGGCTATCACCTACATCGGCCTCGACACCCTGCGGGGATTGCCGACGGCCGATGTGCGCGTGCGCCAGGCGATGAACTACGCTGTGGATGCCGAGGCCATCGCCGAGTTCGTCCTGACCGGACGGGCGCAGGCCGTGCCGGCAGGCCTCTGGCCCGTGTCCCCAGGCTGGGACCCGACGCTGCCTGTCATGAACGACAAGGAAAGAGCCCGCCAGCTTCTGACCGACGCCGGCTACGCGGACGGCTTTGACATCGTGTTCAACGTCGGCCAGGTGCAGGGCATGCTTCAGGTCAAGGAAGTGGCTCAAGCCGTCCAGGCGCAGCTGGCCGAGGTCGGCATCAACGCACAGATCGTGGAGCTGGAAACGGCAGCCATGTTCGATGCCTATGCCGCCTCAGAGTTCGAGATGTACTTCTTCCCCTGGCGCTCGAACCCGGAGGCCGCCCGTCACTTCAACACGCTCCTGCATTGCGACACGCGCGGCTACTACTACTGCAATCCAGAAATGGACGTGCTCATCGACGCCTTCATGACCGAACTCGATCCCGCCCGACGGGCCGAGATCGGGAAAGAGCTGAATGAGTTCGTGCAGCAAGAGTCACCCTGGATCTTCATGTATGTCCAGCAGGAAGGCTTTGGCATCAACACCAATCGCATCCAGTGGGACATCAACCCCGCGGCGGTCGACATGTTCTTTGGCGTCGAACTGGCGCCGGCTGAATAGGTCGCGCCAGCAGAGTGAGACAGCGGCGCGCCTGGAGGTACCCGGCACACCTGCTCGCCTTCGGCAGATGGGCGTGGCCCGTGAAGGGCACCAGCGCTTGTTTGGCGAGCGAGCGGGACACCATCCGCCAGGGCTCGCGTCCCGGCGTCCTCGCCAGGCGCGCCGACTGTCGCTCCATCCATCGCCGCCGATAGGGCTGACACCCGCCCCCGAGACAGCTCGCGCCCGGCGGGAGGGAGTCCGTAAGGAGAAGCAACGATGAACCTGAGACTGGCGCTCGTTCGCTTGGTGCAGGGAACGATGACTGCGTTCCTCGTGTTCACAGTGGTCTTCTTCATCATGCGGCTCAGTGGCGACCCGACCCTCCTCTTCCTGCCGCCGGACGCTAGCCAGGAAGACATTGACCGGTTCCGCAGCGAGCAGGGTTGGGATCGGCCGCTCATCGTGCAATACGTCGACTATCTGGGAGACGTGGTTCGCGGTGACTTCGGCCAGTCGCTCACCTACAGCGACTCCGCGCTGGGCATCGTGCTGGAGCGCTTGCCGGCCACGCTGGAGCTGACCGGCGTCGCCTTTGCCCTGACGATCCTCATCGCCATCCCGGCCGGGCTGATCGCCGCCGTCAAACCCGATACGATCATTTCGCAAGCTGTGATGACCGTCGCCCTGGTCGGGCAGGCCATGCCCGGTTTCTGGCTCGGCGTCATGATGATTCTGCTCTTTTCGGTCCAACTGGGTTGGCTGCCAACTGGTGGACGGGGTACGGCGCTGCAGCTGGTGATGCCGGCCGTCGTCCTGGGCTCCTGGGGCGCGGCGAAGATCACACGACTTACTCGTGCCGGCATGCTGGAAGTGCTGCAGGAAGACTACATCCGCACCGCCCGCAGCAAGGGCCTGGCCGAGCGCATCGTGCTGATTCGGCACGCCCTGCGTAACGCCCTGCTCCCCGTGCTGTCAGCGCTCGGTCTCACGGTCGGCGCCATGCTCGGGGGCGCCATCATCACCGAGACCGTTTTCGCCTGGCCAGGCGTGGGCCGCCTCATCGTGCAAAGCGTGCTCAAGCGGGACTTTCCCGTCGTCCAGGTGGCCACCGTCCTGCTGGCCGTCATCTTCATCTTGAGCAACCTGGTGGTCGACATTCTCTATACGGTGGTCGACCCCAGAATCCGGTATGACTGAGCCGCACGCCCGTCCACCGCGGCGCGACCAGGCGGCAGAGTGAACGAGCAGTGGCCGGGATCCGGGGCCAGTAGCTTCGGCCGGCCAGATAGTCCCGTGAATAGAAGAACGAGGTGCTGTAATGGCTGAATTGGCCGGCCAGGATCTTCTCATCGACATGGAGCTGCCCGAGGTAGCAACGCGCACGCTCAAGGACAGGATGATCCGATCCTTGCGCGAGCGGCCCAGCCGCGGCATCGGCCTGGTCATATTGGCGCTCATCGTGCTGGCCGCGGTGTTCGCGCCGTTTATCACCCCCCAGTTGCCGGAGGAGACCAACCTGGCGCTGCGCCTCAAGCCCCCTTTCTGGATGGCTGACAGCGAGTCCCCCTACTTCCTGGGGACCGATCAGCTGGGTCGAGACATGTGGACCCGAATCGTGTACGGCGCTCGTATCTCGCTGACGATCGGCTTCCTGGCCATGCTGGTGGCCGGCCCTGTCGGCGTCTTCCTGGGCCTGATTTCCGGGTATCGCGGCAAATACACAGACGTGATCATCATGCGCATCGCCGATGCCCAGCTTTCGATCCCCTCCATCCTGCTGGCCGTGGCCATCATCGCCGTCCTCGGGCGCAGCCTCGTCATCCTTATCGTCATATTGGGCGTCACAAAGTGGGTGGAATACGCCCGGGTGTCCCGGGCGGAGGTCCTCCGTCTCAAGGAGACGGACTTCGTGCTGGCCTCCACCGTCGTGGGCGCGAAGCCCTCCCGACTCCTCTTTCAACATATCCTGCCCAATCTGATGACGCCCATTATCGTGCTGGCCAGCTTCTCGGTGGCCGAAATGATCCTGGCGGAAGCCTCTCTCAGCTTCCTCGGCCTGGGCGTGCAGCCGCCGACGCCCAGCTGGGGCAGCATGATCAGTGACGGGCGCGACTACCTGAACAACGCCTGGTGGGTGGCGACCTGGCCCGGCATCGCCGTGCTGATCACAGTCCTGGCGATCAACTTTGTGGGCGACTGGCTCACTGAAGTCTTGCATCCACGCTCGGTGAAGTGACAAGAGGACGTCCCATGCGCATTGTGCGGCTCGAGGCTCGCACCGTCAGAATCGACCTGGTGAAGCCGTATCTGACGGCGGACTACAAAGGCACGGGAATAACCGACAAATCGTGCGTCGTCTTGCGCCTGCTCACCGATACGGGATTGGCCGGGTGGGGCGAAGCGGATCCGTTTCCGACGTTCACCTATGAGAGCCCGGAAGGCGTGATGGCCATCCTGCGCCATCACCTGGGCCCGGCCGTGCTGGGCCTGGACCCGCGCAATCTGATCGGACTGCACGAGAAGATGGACGCCACGGTCCCGGGATGGCCCTTCGCCAAGGCGCCCATCGATGTGGCCGCCCACGACATCCTGGGCCAGGCTCTGGGCGTGCCGGTGCACCAGCTGCTGGGAGGCTGCCTGCGCGACCGCGTACCAATGATCTGGCCCATCGGCGGCGGGAGCCCGGCAGAGAACGCGGCGGAAGCCGCCGCGGCCGTGGCGGACGGGTACCGCTCGCTGCACATTAAACTGGGCGCCCTGGCGCCGGCAACGGACGTGGCCCGGGTCGGGGCCATCCGGGAGGCAGTCGGCCCCGACATCCCCCTGATGCTAGACGTGAACCAGGGATGGGATCGGACGACGGCGTTGCGCACGATCCCTCAGCTGGAACCGTTCCACCTGAGCATGATCGAGCAACCCGTGCCGGCCTGGGATGCCGAGGGCATGGCGCTGATCCAGGCGCGGACCCACACGCCGGTCAGCGCCGACGAGTCGCTCCATTCCCTCCAGCACGCCATGGACCTGGTGCGCAGCGACGGGGCCCGCGTCTTCAGCTTGAAGACCGGCAAGCTGGGCGGGCTCATGCGGGCGCGGCAGGTGGCCGCCCTGGCTGAAGCCGCCGGGATTCCTTGCTTCGTCAACTCCATGATCGAAATGGGGATCAGCGTGGCCGCCAGTCTCCACCTGGCCGCCACCGTCCCCAACCTGGTCGACCACGGCCACGCCTTGATGTCCAACTTGCGCATCACCGAAGACATCCTGGCAGAAGGAAGCTTCGAGTACGACGGCAAGGACATCCTCGTGCCGGCAGCCAGCGCCGGCCTGGGCGTAACGGTTGACGAAACGAAGCTGGCCCGCCGCACCGTCGATCATTTCGTCCTGGAAGCCGCGGGCAACACATGAGGCAACAGCATGCGTATTAGCCAGATTGAGGCCGCCATCGTGCGCGCCGAGGTCGCCAAGCCATATGTCACGGCGATGGAGAAGCGGGGTATGCGCCAGACTCGCT
>JBFGLK010000107.1:0-8498 GCA_041576195.1 Promineifilaceae bacterium (SeqCode) | reverse complement strand
TGGGCTCCGGGTAGACGTCGACGTAATCCTCTAGATAGGCGTACTCACGACGTTCCAGCAGGCTACTGGGCACGACCGGCGGCGCGGTGAACTGGGGTAGCGTCGGGGCGGAGTCGCAGACATACCCCATCGCCGCGGAGTGGTAAAAGCAGTTGGCCGCTTCGGCGCTGCCGGCATGAGCCGCCACCGCCACACCAGCGAGAAGAACGATCAACAGGATGAAGAGTCGACGTATCGTAAGGGTCATCTGTTCATTGGCGGTGTACAGGAGTCCGCTGGCGATGATGTGCGATTGGCAGGAGCCGGCGTTCCTCCGCCGGCGCGTCGCACTGTCCTGTCATCGATGATAGCCAGGCGGACCGCCGAGACTGTAAGGCGGCTGACAGTGATCCAATTATCGCTCACCGCCGATTGCTGTCAATTGGCCCGCATCGGGGCGCGTCCCGTGCCGCTGGCAGACCCGCCTGGCGCACGCTGGCGGCGCCACCAGTGTGCGGTTGTCGGAAGCATCGCCACTTACAAAGGATGGAGTATTCGTCCGCAGCTATCGCAATAGGCCTGTTCGCCCAACTGCGCGGCGCGGACAGTGGTCGCGGAGATGACGACGCCGCACACCTGGCAGCGATTGCCCATGAGCCCGGCGACGGCGACCTGATTGCGCTGTCTGCGCGCCTGCTGCCGATAGTCGTCGAGGAGTCGCGGCTGGATCGTGGCCAACGTGGTTTCGCGCTCGGCCGCCAGCGTCGACAAACGAGCTTGAAGCAGGCCTTGCTCGCGCAAGAGCTCCCCCCGGGCCGCCTGCCAGGACGCCTCGACTTCCGCCAGGCGGCGCGTCGCCTGCTGTTCGGCCTCGCCGAGATCGTCGACCATGACCATGGCCTCCAGCACCTCGTCCTCGAGACCGGCACGCTGGCGCCCGAGCGCCTGGACGCTGAGCTGGAGGTCGGTCAGCTCTTTGGGATTCTTGACGAGGCCGGAATAGAGCCGTTGCTCGGTCGTCCGCACCTTGTCGCGCACGGCCTGGAGGGCGTTGCGGGCATCCCGCTGGGTGGCGCGCCACTCCTCCAGCGAACCGGCGATTTCCCGGGCCTCGTGACGGGCCGCGAGGAGCTCGTCCGGCTCGCGTAGGTGATCCTCGATCTGTTTGAGCCGCGCCTGCGCCTGGCGGCTCTCATTGTCGATTTGTTGGAGGCGATAGAGCTGCTCGGTCTGCGACATGCTGCTCCTGGCTATCCTTCGTCTGGAAGGGGTCGATGGTTTCCCCCATTGTAGCACCGATTGGTACGGCGGAGACCAGCGCTCCGTCGCTCGGGCAGACAAAAAAGGGCGAGCGACACAAGGCCGCTCGCCCTTTGACTGGATCGGTCGCCGATTAGCGCGCTAGCGACCGAGGGAGGTGGGACCGCCGTCCACCGGCGGCGGGCATCCGGGCAGCCAGATGCCGCTGTTGATCATGTTGCCAAATGAATCATAGTGCGCCCAGCCACGCGGGTTGAACGTCAACTGCGTATACAGGTTGTCAAAAGCACCCATGTACGCGATGCCGCCGCCCACGCCCGTCGGCGGAGGCGGTCCGCCCACGGTGTAGTTGAGCCGGCCCCAGGCGGGCTCGACCAGGCAGCCACACTGAGTGCCGTGTATCGACCAATCGCCTGTCGTCGTGTCGAGCACGACATCAAGGCCATCGCAATACGGGTTGCCGGCAGGATCGGCATACGTGATCTGGATGAAGGCGTCCTCAACACCTTTCATGCCATCCAGGTCAAACGCTTTGCCTGATGACGCCATGACGGCGCTCCCACCGAAGGCCAGCGCGGCGACGAGCACAAGCGCCAGCAAAACCAAGACCAATGCCACTCTACGCATTTGAATCCCTCCTTCAATCTGAATGCGTGACCAACATCAGGCTGTGCGCGCAACCTCACGCCCTGGGCCACGGCCAGCGCCGCCGGCTGGCTTTCGATGGAGACAGTTGGCGGCGGAGCGAGCATCAGGACCCGACGACTCAGCACACAGCTCCCCAGACGACGACGGAAACAGCGATGGGGGGGTACAAAAGTACTATTGACAGTGTAGTCCAGTGCTTGTTGGGTGTCAAGTTGCGGGCGGCGCGCTGTGGGGCGACGCGCCCGAGACGTCAGGTTCGGCCAAGGAAAAAGGCGACTCAGGCCAGTCGCGCCACAACGCGGGCGCTGTCCATCCGCTCATCTTCGGTATAATCCGCCCATGCTTTCCCGATTTGTCAGCCTGGAAGAGCGGCCGCTCACCGAAGAAGACGCCGAGTGGGACGCGTTTGTGGCGGACCACCCGCACGGCAGCCTGTTGCAGACGACCGCCTGGGCACGCCTCAAGGGGCGCTTTGGCTGGAGCGCGGAGCGCGTCTGGTTGCGCCGCGACGGGCGGCTCGTGGCCGGGGCCCAGATCCTGATCCGCTCCTTCGCCCTGGGCGTCGTACGCATGGCCTACGTCCCGCACGGCCCTCTTGTCGACTGGTCCGACGACGAGCAGGTCGCGGTGATGCTCAACCAGATCGATGTCGCCGCCTATCGCAGCCGTGCCGGCATTCTCAAGTACGAGCCCCTCGTCTGGGAAGACGACGTCGACCTGCCGGCCTGGCAGGCGCAGGCGGCCCGCCTGGGCTCGCTACCCGCCCTGGACACGATCCAGCCGCCCCGGACGATCACGATCGACCTCCGCCCAGAGGAGGACGACATCCTGGCGGCGATGAAGCAGAAAACACGCTACAACATCCGATTGGCGGAGCGCAAAGGGGTCACGGTTCGCCAGGGCGACCTCGCCGACCTGCCCGCCTTTGTTACTATGATGCAGATCACGGGCGAGCGCAACGAGATCGGCGTCCACGCGCCGCGCTACTACCAGGACGCCTACGAGCGCTTCGCCCCAGAGCATGTCGGCCTCTTTATGGCCGAGTATGAGGGCCGGCCGCTCGCCGGCGTCATGGCCTTTTCGTTGGGCGTCCAGGGCGCTTACCTCTATGGCGCCTCCAACAACGAGGATCGGCAGCGCATGCCAACCTATGCCGCTCAGTGGGCGGCCATCCGCTGGGCGCGCGCGCAGGGCTGCCAAACCTATGACCTCTGGGGGGTGCCAGACATGCCAGAGGCGGAATTGGAGGCCCAATTCGGCGGCCGGTCAGACGGCCTGTGGGGCGTTTACCGTTTCAAACGCGGCTTCGGCGGCCAGGTTCGGCGCACGGTCGGCAGCTATGAGCGCGTCTATAACAAGACGTTGCATCGGCTCTACCGCTGGCAGCGGCGGC
Source organism: Promineifilaceae bacterium (SeqCode) (assembly GCA_041576195.1). Classification (GTDB taxonomy): domain Bacteria; phylum Chloroflexota; class Anaerolineae; order Promineifilales; family Promineifilaceae; genus JAGVTM01. Next base: position 5,218 of record JBFGLK010000107.1, on the reverse strand, counting down.
GGGCCGGCGCCGGGGAAGGGCGCGATTAGCCCGCCCGCCCTGCACCCGGTCGCCGGCGAGGCAGCCTGGCGTGAGCTGCTCGCCTCCCTGCCTTATCGCCACGCGCTGCAAAGCTGGGCCTGGGGCTCGTTCAAAGGACGCTGGGGCTGGCAGCCCCGGTGGCTGGCGCTGGCCGGCGACGGCGGCCCGGCCGGCGCCGCGCTCGTGTTGCGCCGGCGCCTTAGGCCGCTGTCCTTCACCATCCTCTATGTGCCCAAGGGGCCGTGTCTCGACGCGGCCGACGCGCCCTCCGTCGAGCGCATGCTTGACGCCCTGGAGGCGCTGGCGCGGCGAGAACGAGCGCTCTTCGTCAAGATCGACCCGGACCTGCCCCTCTCGTGTGGGCTCGACGAGCCCGTCGACTCGCCGCCGGGCGTCGCGTTTCGCGATCGGCTGGCGGCCCGCGGCTGGCGCTTCTCCGCCGACCAGATTCAGTTCCGCAACACGGTGCTGCTCGATCTGGCGCCAGACGAGGACGCCTTGCTCGCGGCGATGAAGCAGAAGACGCGCTACAACATCCGCCTGGCGGCGCGTCGTGGCGTGACGGTGCGCGCGGGCGGCCCTGCCGATTTCGACCTGCTCGCCGCGATGTACGCGGAGACCGCGGCCCGCGATGGTTTTGCCATCCGACCGGCGGCGTACTATCAGGACGCCTGGCAGACGTTTGCCGATGCCGGCATGGGCCACCTTCTGCTCGCCGAGTTCGACGGCCGGCCGCTGGCCGCCGTCTTCCTGGTGAGCGACGGCGAGCGCGCCATCTACATGTATGGCGCGTCCACGGACGAGGAGCGCCAGCGCATGCCCAACTACCTGCTCCAGTGGGAGGCGATCCGTTGGGCCCGAGCGCAGGGCTGCACCACGTACGACTTCTGGGGCGCGCCCGACACCTTCGACGAGCGTGACCGCCTCTGGGGCGTCTGGCGCTTCAAGGCCGGCTTCGAGGGCCGGGTCGTCCGCCATCTCGGCGCCTGGGACTACGCGCCCCGACCGCTGCTTTACCATCTGTATGCCGTGCTGATGCCGCGATATCTCGATTGGTTGCGCGCGCGCGCGCCCGAGTAGGCCGCGCGGTCGAAGACGTTCCAAACGAAGGAGGCCTCATGTCCCGAACCCTCGTCATCCTCGACGGCGACCCGACCGGTCAGGAGCTGCTCACCGAGTGCCTGCGCGTGCTCCAGCCAAGCGTGATCCGTTTTGAGTTCGATCTCCAGCGCTTCGATCTGAGCCTGGAGAACCGGCGGCGCACGAACAACCAGGTGGTCCACGAAGCGGCGGCGGCGATGCTGAAACACAAGATCTCGCTCAAGGCGGCGACCATCACCCCGGACGCTCCTGCTGATGTCGGCAGCCCCAATCGCATCCTGCGCGAGGAGATGAACGCGCACGTCATCCTGCGCACGGGCCGGCGCAGTCCCGGCGTGCGCCCACTCGGCGGCGTCTACGCGCCGATCAGCGTCGTGCGCATGGCTCAGGGGGATGCCTACGGGGCCAAAGAGTGGCGCGAGGGGGCTGCCGGCAGCCTCGACGAGGCCGCCTACCGCACCGAACGGATCACGCGCCGTGTGTGTCGTGCTGTGGCCGAGTATGCGTTCCAGCACGCCCGGCGCACCGGCGCCAAGGTCTTCGGCGGCCCGAAGTACACGGTAAGCCCGGTCTATGAAGGCCTGTTCAAAGAGGAGCTCGACCGGGCTGCCGAGCGCTACGCCGACGTGCGCTACGAGCCCCAGCTCATCGACGCCACCTTCGCCCTGTTGCTGGCCACCTCGGGCGAGCCGCTCGTTATTCCCGCGCTCAACCGGGACGGCGACCTGTTGTCCGACATGGTGCTCAAGATGTTCGGCTCCATCGCCGGGGCTGAATCGATGGTCGTGGCTCTGGACGAGGAGACCGGCGCCATCACGTGCGCCATGGCCGAGGCGCCTCACGGCACGGCCCCAGCCCTGGAGGGGCGCAACGTGGCCAACCCAATGGCCATGATCCTTGCCGCCGCTGGCTTGATGGCCTTGATGAAGGAGTCGGAGGCCAAGCGGGCCAGTCGGGCGATCTACGAGGCGACGCTGGAGGCCGTCTACGATGGCATTCGCACGTCAGACCTGGGGGGCTCCGCGCACACGGATGAGTTCACCAACGAGGTCATTCGCCGGGTCAATGCCAAGCTGGAGGTCTGGTCCGCCCTGGCGTAGGGAGTCGGGCGGTCAGTTGGTTCGTGGCGGTCAGTTGCGGTGTAGCGTCGTCACAAACGGCAGGGCGTTCAGCATGGGCAGGCCCAGCACCGCGCCGATGATCGTGAGGCACAACACGTAGGCTACGATGGCCCAAATCAGGCTGAACCACCAGCCGATCACGACGAAGTAGAGGGCGCGAAGAACGAAGGGGGGCTGCCGGGTGCCGGCAAACCAGGAGCGGCCGCTCTTGCCGTCGGTGATCCAGGTGCCGGAGCGCGCCTTCAGCGTCAATACCTGGGGCACGCGGTCGATCATCCACAACCCGAGCGGCAGGCCAATGATCGTCAGGTTGAGTGCCCAGGCGATCAAGATCCAGACCGCCGTCAGCTCCCAGCCGAGGACAAAGAACCAGATGACGCGCAGGAGGAAGGGCAGTTCGCGCGCGGGCATGGTTGTCTGTTTTGTTGTATCAGTCATGAATTACCTCGCAGTTTGCGTGGGACCGTTTCCCAGACACTATACGCCGCCGGGCACCGCGGGTTGCGCGCCGGCACCAATCGCCGCCCTTCGTTTCTGTAAACTGGCGATGCCATCCAGCAGCGGCACCGTCTACCTGACAGTCGGGCGGCAGTGACCGGTACCCGGGTGCCAGCGCGCCGCGGGAGACGGCCACAGGCGATGACAAATGTCACCCCGCCCCATGCCGGATGTCACCTGACACCAAGGGCGGCCATGTGCTAGCTTGTAGGCAACGGGCAGGGGATGGCGCCACCGCCCGCGCCTCATCCCACCGTCCCCTGGCCGTCACTTGCTACGAAGGCTCCAGCAAGGAGGCAGCGTATTGAGATTGGCCGACTCGTAAGACGCTCGTAAGCAAGCTTGAAGTTCGATTGCAGTTCTTGATGCCCTGTCGCCCTGGCGGCAGGGCACTTTTGTTGTCGGTCTCGCGCCCGCGCCGGTTGGCCCGTCTCTTCGTCGGTCTCACCGTGTCGGGAAGCGGCCATCCCCGGGCTCCAGACGTGGGACGCCCTCACTCCACCCGCACGGCGTCGCCAACCCGAATCCGGCCGCCTTCGAGCACGCGCGCGTACGCGCGGGCCCAGCCAGGGTAACGGGGCGCGGCGATGCGGGTAAACTCCTCGTCCGCAAAGGCCCGGCGAATCGTGCGACAGGGGCTGGCGAACCCGGTCACTGCCACGCGCACGAACGGTCCGAGCGTCAGCACCAGACCGGAGCGGATGACGTCCCAGCTCAGCCCGGCGATGGTGATGTTCTCGCCCACCGCCCCGGGAAAGATGGGGTGGCCCTCTCGCTGGAGCGCCAGAATGCAGTCGAGCGAATAGAGACAGAGCGCGCGGTCCGGGCCGCCGTGATGGCGGGTGTCGCGCTGGCGGTCCCCCTCGAGCCCCAGTGGCCCGACCACACCCTCCCCGACGGGCTGCTTGGGCACACCGCCGGCGGATCGGTTGATCTGAAAGACGTGGCCTTCCCGGCTCATCGCGACCTCCTGTCCCCACAAATGGCGGATTGGGCCGCCAAACCAGTACCAATGCACTGTATCGGGCCGTAGACATCCAGGCAAGTTGTCCCGTAGAATGCAGATAGCTGCCGGCACTAATCGCGACGAATCCGGCAATGGCCGGTGACAGGGCAGCGTCTTTGACCACCATTGGCACTTCAGTAACGCAGGCGAGCAGGGGGAAACCCGATGGCCGAAGAAGCATTGAACGCGGTGTTGGTACGGGGCTTTGCGGAGTTTTGGTGGCCCGGCGTTGACGACGTCGTGGCCTTCGATTGGGCTGATTGCCTCACCGGCCCGGACGATTGCGACGACAAATCCCTTCGCCCCCTGGTCAACCATGTCGACTATACGGACGGCTTCTTGATTCGCTTCGCCCGTTGATCTTTTATTGGCCCGGGCCGTGACGCGCGCCCCGTCCGGCCCGGGCACCTCCCTCTGGTCCGCGTCCGCGGGCGACGAACACCGTCGCCCGCGGCGCGTTTCTGGCGCCGGATCCCCTCTCTCAACCTCCTCGCCATAGCGTCTGCTGGTCGCGCTGACCGCCGTACCGGGACGTCATGGCCTGGTCGACTCGCCAGTTCTGCCCTGTGTTTCGCCGAATTCGCAACCGCCTCGACCTGGCTGCGTACTGGTTCCTAGAATGTGACGCCGCCGGCGCTCGGCGCGACGGCCGGGAGGACCCCATGCAGAATCGCGGACAGCTTTATCTGGGCCTGACCATCATCATCCTGGGCGGGCTACTGTTGATCGGCAACCTCACCGACCTGGACGTCGGCGCCCTCTGCTGGCCATCGGCCATCATCCTGCTCGGCGTCTGGCTCTTGCTGCGTCCGCGCATGGTCGGCGACGACGTGGCCCAGACCCAGAAGCTCATTGGCGACATCGATCGCCGTGGTGACTGGTCCGTTCAGACGGAAGACTTCCTGGGCTTCGTCCTGGATAGCACGCTGGACCTGACTCAGGCGGACATACCCATGGGCGAGACGCGATTGCGCTTCTATGCGTTCGTGTGCGAGGTTGACCTGTTCGTGCCGGCAGACGTCGGCGTCCGCCTGCAACCAACGGCGTTTGTCAGCGAGATCAACCTGGACGGCCACAAGTCAGAGACGATCCTCGGCAATATGCCGGCCCAGACGGACCACTTTGACAAGGCCGATCGCCGGATCGTGGTTGAGTCAGTGGCTTTCGTGACCGAGCTCGACGTCCGCCGGATCAACGTTAGCTGAGCGGCGGACCAGCCCCGCTGGGAGATGCCGACCATGGACACGCGCGCGCTGGGTGACGGCGGTCGACTCGTTACGCCGCTCGGTCTGGGGCTGGCCGCGCTGGGCCGGCCTGGGTACATCAACCTCGGCCACGCCCGCGACCTGGCGGGCGACTATGCCCCGGAGTCCATGCGAGCGCGAGCCCACGCCGTGCTTGACGCGGCCTGGGATGCCGGCATCCGCTACTTCGACGCCGCCCGCTCCTATGGCCGGGCCGAGTCCTTCCT
>JBFGLK010000106.1:0-8555 GCA_041576195.1 Promineifilaceae bacterium (SeqCode) | reverse complement strand
GCCGGCAGCCGCCCAGGAAGAGCGGGCTGACGCGGAAGGCCAGTTGCCAGAGGCCGATCACGACCTTGCTGGCTAGATCAACGCCCGGGGCGAGGGCCACCAGCGCCAGGCGCCCGCCGGGGCGCACCACGCGCCCGAAGTCGGCCAGCACGCGGGGGAGGGCCGCCGCCGGCATCAGGTCCAGCACGTAGCTGCAATAGACGGCGTCGAAGGCGTCGTTGGCGAACGGCAGCTGACGCACGTCCGCCTCGCATACCGGCGCACCGCTCCGGGCGCGCGTCAGGTCGAGCATCGTGCGTGAGAGGTCGACCGCGACCGCCAGGCCGCCCGGGCTGACGGCCCGCGCCAGGACGGCGTGCTCCTTGCCGGTGCCGGCACCCGCGTTGAGGACGCGCTCCCCCGGCCGGGCGTCCAGCCAGTCCAGCGCCCGCGCCTTCGCCCGGCGCTCGTAACGCTCGCCCAGGTCGTGCCGCGCGCCGAGCCAGTTGTAGAAGCGGCGGACCCGCTCGGTGGATAGCGTGGGCTCGCGCATTCGGGATCGGTCCTCAGACCCCGTAGGTCCGGGAAAACTGCGGGGTCTTCAGGACCAGTCTAGTCTAGCCAGGCGGCGCTGTCCATAGACATCTGTACGGCGTCCCCCCTACGCTTTCTCCAGAGCCACCATTACCTCGACGTCACCCACGCCGATCGGCTGGCCGCCGCCCGCATCGGCGAGCGCTAGCTCGACGGCCAGGGTCTCCCCCTGGATGTAGTCGGCGAAGGTGGCGAAGGCGGCGGCCACGTCGGCGTCGGCGCCTGCCGGCAGCGTCACCGTCAGGCGCACGCGATCGTCCAGGGCGAAGCCCGCGTCGCGGCGCAGCGTGTTGACCGCCCGCACCACGTCGCGGGCATACCCCTCCTGCACCAGCGCCGGCGTCAGGTTTGTGTCCACGGCCACCGTCACGCCGCGGTCGCTGGCCACCGCCTCGCCGCCGCGCGACTCGGTCTGCACCAGCACCTCGGCGGGCGTGAGCGACACGGTCTCGCCGTCAACATCAAGCGTCACCGACTCGCCGGCCAGAAGGGCGCGCGCCAGCTCCGCGGCGTCGCGGGCCTCGAGCGCCCGGCGCACCGCCGGGAACTGGCGGCCAAAGCGCGGGCCGAGCAGCCGGTTGTTCGGCAACACCCGATAGGCGACGAGCTCGCCAACCTCGGCCACAATCGCGATCGCCTTGACGTTGATCTCTTCCAACAATACGTCCTCGAGCTCGCGCAGGTCCGCCTCTTCTTGCCTGCTGCTCACGTGGATGCGGGCGCGAGCCAGGGGCTGGCGCAGCTTGATGTCCGCCGTGCTGCGCGCCGACCGGCCCAGGCTGGCGGCGGTGATGGCCAGCCGCATTTTGTCCAGCAAGGCGTGATCCAGGGCGCCGGCGTCCGCCTCGGGAGAGAGGGTGTGATGCACGCTTTCAGGCGAGGCGCCGTCCGCAGCGTCACCGATGCCGCGCACCAGGTTCTGGTAGATCGCCTCGGTGGTGAACGGGATGAACGGGGCCAGCAGGCGCGCGTACGTGACCAGCACGCGATAGAGCGTGCGATAGGCCGCCGCTTTGTCCGTGTCCGCCTCGCTCTTCCAGAAGCGGCGCCGCGAGCGGCGCACGTACCAGTTGGACAGGTCGTCCAAGAACGCCTCGGCCACCTGCGTGGCCCGCTCGGCATTGTAGGCGTCCAGCGCGACGCGCATGTTGACCGTGGTCTCCCGTAGGCGCTCCAGGATCCAGGCGTCGAGCTGGGCGTGGGCGGCGACAGGCGAGGGCGCGCCGGCCACCAGGCTCGCAGCGCTGGGCTCCCAGCCGTCCAGGTTGGCGTAGGTGACCAGGAAGCTGTAGACGTTCCACAGGGGGATGAGGAAGCGGCGGCGCGTCTCGTCTCCGGCGTGGTAGCCGAAGAGCAGGTTCTTCTCCGGCTTGCTGCCGGCGTAGAGCCAGCGCATCGTATCAGCCCCCATCGTGTCGGCGGCCTCGTTGAACTCGATGGCGTTGCCCCACGACTTGTGCATCTCGCGCCCATCTTCGGCCAGCAGCGTGGCATAGCTGAAGAGGTTGCGGAACGGGCCCACGTCGGCCAGGACCGTGCTCTGGGCCAGCAGGCTGTAGAACCAGTTGCGGAACTGGCCCGGGAAGCTCTCGGAGATCCAGTCCGCCGGGTACCACGTGTCCCAGTAGTCACGGTCGATGCCATAGCGCATCGTGCTGAAGGCGACGATGCCGGCATCCAGCCAGGGGTTGCCCACATCCTTGATGCGCTCGGCCTTTTCGTTGCATTGCTCGCACCGAATCTTGACGGCATCGATGTGCGGCCGGTGCGGCGAGTGGCCCGCGAAGCTCTCCCAGCCCTCCACGGCCCGCTCTTCGAGCTCGTCGCGACTGCCGATGACGGTGAAGTGGCCGCAGTGGTCGCACTCCCAGATGGGCAGGGCCAGGCCCCAGTAACGCTTCTTGGAGATCATCCAGTCGTGCATGTTTCGCAGCCAGTCCAGCTCGCGGTCATAGCCGAATGCCGGCACCCAGTTGGCGTCGTCCACCCGGTCCATGATCTGATAGCGCAGGCTGGCCGCCTTCTCTTCGGCGGTGAGCGCCTCGCGCGGCTTGTCATAGGTCTGGCCCATACTGACGAACCACTCGTCCACCAGCCGGTAGACGAGCTCGGTCTCGCAGCGCCAGCAATGGGGATAGCGATGCGGGTAACGCTGCTTGCGGTAGAAGCGTTCCTGATCGCGCAGGCTGGCGAAGATGTCGTCGGCCACCGTCGCCACGTCCCGCCCGGTCAGCCAGTCGAAGCCGGCGACGTAGATGCCGTTCTCGTCCAGCGGGGCGACGACGGGCAGGTCGTGCTCCTTGCTGAGCTGGAAGTCCTCGGCGCCGCAGCCCGGAGCAATGTGCACGATGCCGGTGCCTTCGGCGGCGCCGACGTCTTTCCAGGGGATGACGCGATGGGTGTAGTCGGCCTCCGCAAACGCCTGGCGCACTGCCGGCAGCTCGTCGAATGGCCCGTCGTACGTCCAGCCGACCATCTCCGCGCCCTTGAGCCGACCCAGCACCTCGACCTCGCCCATCAGGCTTTCCTTCAGCGCGCCCTCAGCCACGTAGAGGGTCCAATCGCCCTGGCGCACGCGGACATAGTCGAGGTCCGGGCCGACGGCGGCGGCGACGTTGCTGGTCAGGGTCCAGGGCGTGGTCGTCCAGACGAGGAGCGCCTCGCGCTCGCGCCCATGCAAGGGGAAGATCAGGTAGACCGAGTCGTGAGTCACCTCACGATAGCCGTCGGTGACGATCTCGTGCTGACTGATGCCCGTGCCGCAGCGTGCGCACCAGGGCATGACGTCGCGGCCCTTGTAGACGAAGCCGCGCTCGTGGCACGACTTGAGGAAGTGCCAGATGAGGTAGTTGTTCTCGTCGCTGAAGGTGAAGTAGGAGCCGCCAAGCTCGGGCAGGCCCAGGCGGCCGATGATCTGCTCGACGGTGCCGGTGACCGGGCCCTCTGGGCCGTCGACCGTAATCTCCTGATAGGGGTCTTCTTCCAGCCTCTGGCGCAACAGATCGAGCTGGTCCGTGTCGTTCCAGTCCATCCAGTAGCCGAGCCGGATCGACTGCTGCGTCTGCATGGCCGCGTAGCGCAGGACGCGCATCTTGCACAGGTTGATGAAGGCTTCCAGGCCGTACGTTTCGATGTCGTGCTTGCTGCTGAAGCCGAGCTCCTTCTCCACGTTGACCTCGACCCACAGCCCCTGGCAGTCGAAGCCCTGCTGCCAGCGTAGCAGCTTACCCTGCATGGCGTGGTAGCGGTTGTAGAGGTCCTTGTAGGTCCGGCCCCAGGCGTGGTGCACGCCCATTGGACCGTTGGCCGTGATCGGGCCGTCCAGGAAGCTCCAGCGCTGCCGGCTGCCGGCACGCAGCTGCCGCAGCCGCTCGAACGCCCCGGTCTCCCGCCAGTGCTTCAGGATCTCGTTCTCGAGGGCGACGAAGTCGGGCTTGTTGCTCACGTCCTGGAAGGGCATAGCGATCTTCTCCTGTGACTCAGCGGCCGCCGGCCGCGAACCACCGTATGTTCTGCGTCTCGACGGCGGCCAGCCCGTCCTGGCGTTGCATGCGCAGGGGCCAGTCCTGCTCGTCCAGCCAGAGGGCGCGCTCCTCGGCGTCCTCGCCCTCCCATGCCCAGGTGACCAGGCAGCGGCGCGCCGTGACCGGCTCACCGGCCACCGTCAGCGCCTCCGGCGCGCCCGGCTCGCGGCGCACGGACCCACACCAGAGGGCGAAGGCGGCCGCGGCGGCGTCCGGCGTCGCCAGGGAGCGCGTGTCCAGCGTGCAACCGGTCAGGGTCTCGCCATCACCCGCGACGATCAGGCCCAGGCCGGCACAGGCCGGGAACCAGAAGGCGTGCCGGCCGGGCGCCTCTTCCTCGTGGCGGGTCCCGGCGACGGTCCGCGAGGCGGTCCAGGCATCGTCGCCGGCGGTGACCATGCCAACAACCTCGTGCCCGGCGCCCCAGAAGCGGTACTTGAGCTGGGCCAGGCGCCCGCTCGGATCCAGCGTGGCGTGGTATAGGTAGCTGTGCCCACTGGCCGCGTCGCGGGCGTCCAGATCGACCCGCAGCACGCGGTAGCCATCCGGCGCCGCCGTCAGGCGCCATTTTTCCACGGCGCCCGTCGCCTGGCCGTCCCGCTCATAGCGGTACAGCCCGGCCCGCAGGGGCGTCTCGTAGGGGAGTTCGTGGATCAGGTGACGCATGGGATTGTTGGTGGGTTCGTTGGTTGGTTGGTTTGTCAGTTTGCTAGGTTGTTGGTTTGTTGGCTTGATCGCGGGTCGATTGAGAACCAGCCAACAAGCAAACCAACCAACTATCCAGCCAACTCAACATAAAACCTCTTGTTTATTCGCCCTTTGCTCTTGTAGTCCGGGATGCGGATGGGGCCGACCTCGCGGGTGTTGGCCACGTGGGTGCCGCCGTCGGCCTGCAGGTCCAGGCCCACGATCTCCACAGTGCGCACCTCGGCGATGCCTTCGGGCAGGAGGTTGATCTTCGTGCGAATCAGGTCCGGGATCTGGAACGCCTCCGCGCGCGGCAGGATAGCCACGCGCACGTCACGGGCGGCGGTCACCTCGCGGTTGACGGCGGCCTCGATCTCGACCACGAACTCCTTCTGCAGCGTCTCGAACTCGAAGTCCATGCGCCCCTGCAACGGCTCCATGTTGCCGCCGGTGACCGAGGCGCCGTAGTCGCGCCAGATGACGCCGCAGAGGATGTGCATGGCGGTGTGGATGCGCATGATCTGGTAGCGGCGGGTCCAGTCGAGCCGGCCGGCCACGTCAGCGCCGACCGGGGGCGGGTCGCCGGCGACGAGGTGGACGATGTCGCTGCCGGCACGCCGCGCCCGCGTCACCTCCCACGTCTGGTCACCGGCCACGAGCCAGCCCTGGTCCGCCGGCTGCCCGCCGCCGCCCGGGTAAAACGCCGTCTGATCGAGCACCACGCCACCCTCGACGTGGCCGGTGACCCGGGCGGAAAACTCGCGCCGGTAGGCGTCGGTGAGGAAGAGCTGTTCGGTCATGATCGTTCTCACAATGGCTGGTTGGCTGGGAGGTTAGTTTGCTAGTCTGATCATGGGTCGATCGAGAACCAGCCAACGAGCAAACCAGCCAACGAACCAACTAGCCAACCAGCCAACTAACCAAAAACGCCTCCATCCCATTGGGACGAAGGCGCGCTTCGCGGTACCACCCAACTTCCTGCCACGCAACCTGCGTGACCAGGCACTCGGTCGACGTCGGACAACGTCGCGTCTCGCTAACGGGGGACGATGCCGACCAGGTCTACTAGGACCTCGAGCCCTGGCTCGAGCCCGTTCGGCTGGCAGCTCCGGAGGGATTTTCGACCCGTGGCCCGCGCCTGACTCACACCGCCTTCAGGCTCGCTGACCGGGCACGTCCGGTCTACTCGTCTCCATCATCGCTTTTTCTATGATGATGGAAGATTATGCCAGAGGGCGGGGGGCGTGTCAACCGCAGGCCGTGATGGTGAGCGGCCTGGACCGTGTTAACTAAGCCAGGGGCCTAGTCTATCGTGTTGAGGAGGTGATTCGTGACCGTCGTCAACATCCACGAGGCGAAGACCCATCTGTCCCGCGTGCTCCGCAGGCTGATGAACGGCGAGGAGATCGTGATTGCCAAGGCTGGCAAGCCGATCGCGAAGTTTTCACCAATTCTGGAGCCGCCGGCACGACGCACGCCTGGGGGGATGCCGGCAGGGTCGTGATCCGGCCGAGCTTTGACGAGCCCTTCCGGAGTTTGAGGTGTGAAGGCGCTCCTCGATACCCGCACGTTTCTCTGGTGGTTCACGGATGATCCGCAGTTGTCGCCCGTGGCCCGTGCGTTCATCGCCGACGGCGGGCACGACGTATTCTTCAGCGCGGCCAGCGCCTGGGAGATCGCCATTAAGTTCAATCGTGGTCGGTTGGAGCTGCCGGAGACGCCGGAGCGGTTCGTCCCCAATCGCCTGGCCCGGCACCGCTTCTCAGTATTGCCCGTTCAACTCAGTCACGCGCTGCGGGTTGCCGCGCTGCCGGAGCTACACACCGACCCGCTCGATCGTCTCCTGGTGGCCCAGAGCCAGCTGGAGTCCCTCCCCCTGCTCTCCGCCGACGCGGAGATCGCCCGCTACGACGTCGACATCATCCCGTAAAGAAGGGTGGGCAGGCAGAACGCAGGCCATCCGCGCGGGACACCCCCCGGCAGTCCACCTCGCACCCGTGCAGCCTGCCGAACAGCCCCTTGGAGGCGAGGAGCGCGGACTGGCTAGGCAAAGCCTGGCCGTCTCGATGGGCCGCGAGCGCAGCGTTAACCCCCCCTTGCCGTCAAAGCCCTTTCTCAGGATGCCTTGATTGTCTTTGTCCAGATAATCTGTCTAAGTCGCTGGGCGCAGGCCTAATCGCGCGGCTGAGGGGACGAAACCACACCTAGCTGTCGCATCAAGCCCAAATCATCCTGGCTAAACCAGCGTTCCACAATTCTGCCGTCCTCTATGCGCTCGATAGATATCGCGTCGACAGCAACCTTCTTGCCGGTCGGAGCCAGACCAAAGAAGTCGCCCGTGTGGGTGCCCCTCCAGGTAAGGCGCGACACAACCTTGTCGCCCGCAGCGATCTGCTCTTCAATCGAGACACCGAGATCACTGAACGCCGCAGCGAACAGGGCAATACGCTGCAAAACGTTCTCGCGGTCAAACGGGGTAGGCGCGCCGGCGCCATGCGCCATGTAGTCAGCTGCCAACACATCAATCAACGTGGCCTGGTCATTCGATTCAAACGCATGCAAAAAGCGTAGCACAATGGCTTTGTGGTCCTCATCGGTCATGATCGATTACTCCCTTGGCTTTCGCCCACTGGCAACTGGCTTATGGTCATTTCGTAAGCGAGAGTAGCTGCGGCATTCTCAAAATACCACCCTGTTCAGCCCAATCGTCGCAGCCTTGCTGAATCGACCGATTGTGGGCACTCCTTATCATGCTGCTGAACGCGCTGTGTCTCTCACTTCTGCGTGGCGTTGATGTGTGTCACGGCCCAAGTACTGGCAAGCGCTGCAGCGACCGCATGCGAGAGGCATGAGCTGGTTGGCATCGCAGTCAATTCGCCGCCGGCTTGGAATGTGCCGTGGGCAAAGCGGGCACACACGAGCGTAAGCAGTGACGTGGCCGATCGGCGGCCGTCGACCTGCCGCAAGAAGGCTTGCTCAAGCAACCGCCATGCAGGTGCGCGAGGATCCGTTTCCCCCTTTGATCCAGGAATGACGACGCATCCCGCTACGCAATGCAGATCGGGAGCATCAGGCCAGCTAGGTGCTCCTTCATGTTCTCGGCAGATCTCGGTACGTCGTGGAGATCGTCCACAGCCTCCTCCATAGCGTTGCTTGATGCGCTCTTGCCGGGGCATTCCGATACGGATGCTTCGAAGACGCCCGTGGCAAAGACGGATCTCAGGACAGATCCCAGGACGAACCCACGAGGGAAAGGTCATTGACCTTGGGCGCTACTTCAGGGCCGCTGGCCCTCAATTGCATTTGGAAATCCTGGAATGAAGGCAACTCGCTCAGGGTCTTCTGGGCTTCGTCACTCGCGCGCATGACGATGTGCATAAATGATTTGCCATCGTCGAGCAGGAATGCACTGTACTGGATATCCGGGCTGTTGATTGCCCGCAGGTCGGCCATGACCCGCTGGATGTTGGCCTTGTTCGTTTCGACATACGCTTCTTTGACGGTGTATTGAACGATGACGGCATTCACAATGACTGCTCCTTAGTGCATGAAGGCGATTCGTCGCGTTTACCGGCCCAGTGTAGCCGATCCCAACGGATACGCTCACTCAGGGTCTCTTCAGGCGCTGGCGCCTCGGTCGAAGGCCCGGTAGCGCCAGTGCAACGCATGGCCGGCGCCCGCTCCACGCTCGATACGGCCGGCGGCGCGTTTCCCGGCAGCCCGCCGCACCCTCAGGGTGTGGCCGCAGGTGTCGCCCGCGCCGCCACCCGG